>DAOVSY010000297.1 GCA_030633365.1 Spirochaetaceae bacterium
ACTGTCTTGGAGTAGCTCTCCACTGGATTCCAAATCTGTAGGCATCATACTTAGGAGTCATTAAAGGTCGCATCTCTATGGCGCCACAACCAGTACCAAAAGCAAGAACCCAAAGAGATTCGCTTCGTGCCCAGTTAGCAAATTTTTCAATTATAGGAGCACTGGATTTATGGTGCTCCATTTTCATATCCGGTGTTGCTTCACAGTAATAATCCTTAAGGGGATCTATTTCAATTTCCTTACCATCCGGATCCAGTACAGTTCTTTTCTTAATATCTTCTAAACTCATAATATCCTCTAACCTTTTAACCCAAATTGTAAAACAAGTATTGTAATTACCCCAAGAATTAATGGGTATTTCATAAACCATCTAATTGATTGTTCTGTACGAAATCGTGGGAATACAGTTCCAACAACTACAGACCACATATAGAGTAAAAAAGCCTTTAATATCAGGATAGGCCAGCTTGCAGCTCCACCAAAAAACAGATTGACATATAAAATTGTCTTTGCCATTGGAAAAATGGCTCTGTTTGTCTGGAGAGTTCCAAGAAATGAGGAATGAAACTCTGTAGGAGGTCCAATTGGTATCTCCTGAGGAGCAAGTACTATATCAAAAGGAGATCTCCCCATGGATCCCAAAAATGCCAGCATTGCAGTTGCTGTGGCCAGGGGATTGGTAAACATTGTCCAGTTAAGGAAACCTCCCTGTTGGGAAGCAACAATTTCTGTTATTGAAAGACTATCAGTCTGAATAAAAACAGCCAGAAATGCCAAAATAAGAGGTATCTCTGCAGCCGTTACCTGGGAAAGCCCTCTGGAAATACCTATGGCAGAGAAAGGAACTCCTCCCTCTCCAGCTCCAAGAGCCATACCAAGAGTTCCAAAAAACAAAAAATACATTATGAGTATTGCATCTCCTGCAAATGAAAAGTTTGCAAAATGAACTGAATCATAAATTAATGGCATAAAAACAATAAGGCCCACACCTCCGGACAGTCTGAATACAGGAGCAAGATAAAACATCATTCCGTGGGTAAAGTTAGATCGCAGGGCATAATTTTTAATAAGATCTATATAGGGTTGGTAAATTCTAATGCCCCTTCTTCTACCAACTCTGGCACCTATCTTACGAACTGTCCCGGTAAGAATCAGGCCTACATTAAAAACAATAAATAAACCCAGAATTGTCCAGGGTATTTGTATAGGTTCAAAAGTCACAGACTAACCTCCAATATGGCCAATAATATGTAAAAAATATATACATCATATAAATCTATCCTATTGTAAAAATTGAGAAGACTACTACATATAGAACAACCTGAAAAGCATAGGTTTGACCGTTTCCGTTATAAAGTTTTCTAATAAAGTCTGAAATTGAATGCAGCATATCAGCCACTCCTTCCCAGAATCTGGTTACTAATGGCTGAACAAGAAACCCTACTGCCTTTTTGTATGGAGCAAAAAAGTTATACCCAAAATGAGTTAGTTCAGGCCGGGAAGGGGCTTCTCCAGAATAAAATATGTTAAATGGTTTTACTTTTACAGCTTTACGACTTATAAAAAGCAACCAGATAAAGATAACTCCAAAGATGACCATAGTAATATTCATAATAGCCACACCACTCCATCTTCCAAGAGAGGAAATTGCTGTTCCACCCTGCCACTGTAATGCACCATCAGGGAAATACTGAATAAGAAAATCGCCAATTGGTTTAAGAACCATATCAGGCATTAATGAGAAAAGCATTATTACACCTATAAGAATATACTGAGGTATTAGCATAGCAATTGGTGCTTCTTTAATATTCTTAAACTTATCTTTAGGCTGGCCAAGAAAAATTACATGAATAATTCTGAAACAGTAGAGAAATGCTACAAGACCTGCAATAGATACAAGAAAACCCTGGAAATACCAGCCTTTCTCAATTACAGCATTATATGAGAGCCATTTACCGGCAAAACCTGTTAATGGAGGTAATCCGGAAAGTGCAATTATACCTATAAGAACAGATATAAAGCTAAAGGGCATTCTTTTTATTAAACCGCCCATTTCATACATAGTTTTAGTTTTGGTCCGCATAACAACTCCACCAATTGCAAGGAAGAGAAGAGCTTTGAAAACAAAGTGATTAAGGGCAAATGCAAGAGCAGTTAACCATCCAAGGTGGGACATAAATGCCATTGCAAAAACAACGTATCCTAACTGTCCTACACTGGAATATGCTAAAAGACGTTTGGCATCTTCCTGAAAAACTGCCATCAGGTTACCCAAAAGGGCAGTTATTGCACCAAGCCAACCAAGTAAATAAGGAAGACTAACACCACCAAGGGACTCTGAGCCCATGGAAAGCATAAGAACTACAAGTCCAAACATACCTGCTTTAAGGAGAATAGCTGAAACCATTGGTGAAACATCACTTTCAGCTTCTGCATGTGCACCAGGCAGCCAAATATGAAGCCCTATTGCTGCAGTTTTTGTCATAAAACCTATTGCAAGGAATGCATAGATCAAACCTGAATACTGACCCGCATCTTTTAGAATATCCAGAGAAATTGAACCTGCACCGGAACCGGCATAAGCCAGACCAAAACCTGCAAGAATAAGGAATGCACCGCCCAGAGAGAACATCATATAACTTAATGCATGGGGCATTGATTTCTTACCACGAATAATTAGTACATAGGATCCAAGAGTCATAAGTTCCCAGGATACAAAAAACTGTAATATATTTTCTGATAACAGTAAGCCGCCAAGGCCTACATACATCATCATTGCAAAAGGATAGAATCCTACCCTTTTACCATTTTTGGCATAACCTGCAATTAAAGTAATAATACCACCACCAATAAAAATGAGAGCAAATATCATTCTAAATTCTGTAAGATCGGCCATAAAATACCAACCATAGTAAGCCATGGCAGCAATGGATATGGTATTTTTTACAAAAGCAGGTAGAAACTTATCTACTGCAAATAAAAGACCAACAAAAGCCAGTGGTATGTAGAAAATACTAAGACTTGATCCCCCTGGCACCATAGTACTGGCAACATAACCCATATAATAAGTTAGCAGACCAAATACCCAAACCGGAAAAGTCCTGTAAAAGGGGGTACTTAAAGTTAGTTCTTTATTATCTTCAAGTTTTACTGTATATCCTAACCATCTAAACAGATAAATTGCTTCTATTAGAGAACCAAGTAATATAAGACCAACCCAAAGATTCATTCCAGCTGCACTTAAAGTCATAACCAGAGTCCATTTAGCAAAAAAGGACGGGAATGGAGGTAATCCAAGGAGGGCAAAAATAAAAGTTCCCATAAAGAATATTAAAACAGGTTTCCTTTGAAGGACACCCCAGTCTTTAAGCTTACCTGTCTTTACAATGCCCACAAGCCAGAATAAACCTGCCTTTGCAAGATAATGACTGATAATTATTCCAAATACTATAAACTCAAAATTAGCTCCCAGTTGTTCTGTAAGTCCCAAAAGGATAAGCAGCAGCCCAACCTGGGCAACAGAGGAATATCCCAGCATTCTTTTGGCATTTGTCTGCTTTATACCCATTAGATTGGAACCAAGAAATGTAATCATTCCAACTACAGCAGTAACGGCATACCATTTTGCATCTGCAATTGGAAGAACTTTGTAAAGGACATAATAAACCGCCCCTGCACTGGCAGCTGATATAACTGCATTAATTCCAACAGGAGATGCTTCATAGGCATCAATACCCCATCCATTAGCAGGAAAAGGTTTCAATTCCAGTAATAAAGCTATTATTATAAGGAAAACCGCAAAAGATCCTCCCTTAACAACTGTAAGATCTGCTTTTATTAAAAAATCTATATTTAAAGATCCGCCAAAATAATAGGCAAAAATTATTCCTATAAGGAGAAAACCGGAAATAAGTCCACTTACTATTACATACTTAAAACCGGCAGAAAAAGCTTTTATATCCGGTATTAGAATAATTAAACCAGCTGTTGCTATAGCAGCAATTTCAAGAAAAACAAAGAGATTAAATATATCCCTTGTCAATATAATTCCATTCAGTCCCATTATAAGAACAATATAGACTGATATAGTATGGGTCCCCATCTCTTTAAATCTATCATAAAGGTAGAGTCCGCTTAAAAGGCCTACTAAATTTACCATAAGGGTAAAAAAGGCTTCATACTTGCCCATAAGCAGGTTAATGGAATAAGGGGGCTTAAACCCGGCTGTATATACCATCTGAGGCAATTGATCTGTAAAAAGAAACGCCCATAACCATCCAAAAGAGATGTAGGTCATTACTCCAAGGGCTGCCAGCATTACTGCATAAGCAAATGTTTTCCCTTTTTCAGGATGCATAGCCGAG
>DAOVSY010000222.1 GCA_030633365.1 Spirochaetaceae bacterium
CATGGTTGTTTAATGTTGTATACAGAGATCAGACAATAAGGGATGTTTCCCAGTCAACAATTAATCAGTTGGTAGGGGACAGAGCTATTCTTGATGTTATTGGTCCAGAGAGAACAAATATTATGGATCAGGCAAAGATCAGAATGAATGAAATCCTTGCCAAATATGATCTTGGTGCTACTGTAACAACAGTTCAGCTTAAGAATATTGTTCCTCCTGCAGGTAACGTTCAGGATGCATTTGAAGATGTTAATAAAGCCATCCAGGATATGGAGAGGCTGATAAATGAAGGTAAAGAGGAATACAATAAAGAGATTCCAAAAGCCAGCGGTGAGGCAGATAAAATGATTCAGATAGCCCAGGGTTACGCTACTGAGCGTGTTAATAAAGCCCGTGGTGATGTAGCAAGGTTCCTTTCTGTAAGGAATGAGTATGTTAAGAATCCTGCAGTAACCCGGACACGTTTATACCTTGAAACAATTGAAGAGGTCTTTGGAACCAGTGAAGGTACAGATCTTATTGATAAAAATCTTGATGGATTTCTACCCATTAAAAATCTCCAGGGGGTAGCACAATGAAAAAAGCTATTACTGTACTCGTAGTTGTTGCTGTTTTAATGGTTGTTCTTATGCTTCTTGGACCTTTATATGTACTTGAAGAGGGGTCTCAGGCAGTTGTTACCCGATTTGGAGCTATTGTAAGTTCCCAGTCCGAAGCTGGATTGAAATTCAAGATGCCAGTTGTAGATACGGTTATTAAATATCCTAAAAAAATTCTATCCTGGGATGGAGATGCTCAGAGAGTACCTACCTCAGAAAATCAGTTTATATGGATTGATACAACAGCACGTTGGAGAATTACAGATCCTATTAAATTTTATGAATCTGTTACCACTCTTGAACAGGGTTGGTCCAGACTGGATGATGTTATTGATTCTTCTGTTAGAACCGTAATTGCGGAGAACTCATTAAATGAAGCAGTTAGAAACTCTAATTTAATTAACGAAATTGACAGAGAAGATTCAGCTACTGCTATTGTTGCCCAGGGTGATGAAGGTTCAACAGGAATAGATGAACTATTGAAGTCTACCTTTACTGTTACTACTTATGAAGAAATTGGTAAGGGACGTGAAGTTCTTTCCGAAGCAATGTATACTGCAGCTTCCAAACTAACAGTACAATTTGGTATTGAGCTGATAGACATCCTAATTCGTCAGATTCGTTATTCCGATGACCTTACAGAATCGGTATACAACAGGATGATTAAAGAACGACGACAAATTGCAGAGTTCTACCGATCCTATGGTGAAGGTAAGAAAGCTGAGTGGCTTGGAAAACTGGACAATGAACGAAGATCTGTTCTTTCCGGTGCTTATGAAAAGTCCGAAACTATAAAAGGTACAGCTGATGCTTCAGCAACAAGAATTTATTCTGATGCTTATGGCAACAATGCTGAGTTCTTCGAGTTCTGGAGATCTATAGAGTCATATAAAAAGATTCTTCCTAATTTTAGTAAAACTCTTACTACCGACATGGAATACTTTAAGTATTTGTATTCTGCGGATGGAAGACAGTAGGGCTGTTATTTATCGCAGCTGTGCGTAATTTTATGTAAAAAAACATACCGGTCGTAGAGACGCCCAAATTGGGCGTCTTTACGACCGTTTTTTATTCATTTTATTTATCAGCTCGTCTACACGAGGGCCACAAAATTTACCCTGACAAAGCCCCATTCCTGCACGGGTACGCATTTTTATAGCCTTTTTGGTGTTTATATCTATGTTTCGGTTTAAGGCATCTATAATTTCACCTTCTGTTACCCTTTCACAACGGCAAACAATTCTTTCATCACTTGAAGCTAATTCTATACGTCGTTTGACTTCTGCTGCATCAAAGCTGTTAGGTTTTATTATTGCTGCCCTGTAAGGATTAAAATAGGTATTTTTTTCCAGAGCTACTCTTTTTTTTATTATTTCTATAACCATCTCTGCAATAGCAGGTGATGAAGTAAGACCTGGAGATTCAATTCCTGCGACATTAATAAAACCAGGATATTCCTCTTTTATTATAAAATCCCCAGTACTGGGAGTAGGGCGGATTCCTGAGAATGTTTTTAGTCTTTTTTTAATATTAATATCAGGAAGGGACTTACGGGCAGTATCTATTACATATTTAAGAGTTAACTCATCAGTTTCTTTATCCTCTCTGTTTTCTACCTCTTCAGAATTAGGTCCAAGCATCAGATTCCCATGATACGTTGAAGTTACAAGAATCCCTTTACCATTCTTTGTAGGAACCTGAAATACTACAGAGTTTACAGCAGTTCCTGTTCCTTTTTGAAAGAGTATGTACTGACCTTTCCTTGGAATAATTTTAAAGTAATCTACACCTGCCATTTTTGATATAGAATCTGAATATACACCTGCTGCATTTATTATTGTGTGGGCTTTTATAGTTTCTTTATCTGTAATAAGTTCAAAATAACCGTTTTTTTTTACAATATCCAGAATCCTATGATTTAGAAGGAGTGACACTCCATTGGAAACAGCATTTTCTGCAAGAGCAATTGTGTACTCATAAGGAGAGGTAACACCTACATCCTTTGCATAGAGAGCATACTTTACTTCAGGATTAAGATTGGGATCTATATCCAGGATCTCATCTGTTTCAATAATACTTAAATCTTTTACTCCGTTTTCTATTCCATTTTTTTGTAGCATTTTTATTAAATCCAGATCATAATCATTAAATCCCAGAACAAGCCCACCAGTTTTTCTATATCCGAAATTAAGTTGATTATTCAGATCCTCAAACATTCTGTTGCCAAGGACGTTCAGTTTTCCTTTTAATGTTCCATGCTTAGCTGCATAACCGCCATGTATTATTCCACTGTTAGCCTTGGATGCTCCACTTGCGACGTCATCTGATTTTTCCAGAATACAGACATCTGCCTTATATTTACTTAATTCTCTGGCGATGGAACAACCTATAACACCTGCACCTATAATTGCAAAATCGTACATTAAAATTCTATTTCCTTATTTTTCATTATTAGTTTTTCATTATCATCTCTTCTCTACCAGATACAGATACTCTTTCACATGAATATCCCTTGCCTTCAAATTCCTGCTTCCCCGAAAGGTATTGTACTTCGTTTCAAGTACCTCAACCTTTCCAATCCCTTCAAGGAGCTCAACCATATCTTCCCTTTTTATATAACCTTCCGAATTAAAAGAGACAAGAAGGTATTTTGCATCGATTTTTCGGGTAAGATCTTTAAAACTGGAATAAGCTTGTCTTTTTTTATTAAAACTGGATCTGTTCCAATCTATCGGGATGCCCGATACGGGGCTTATTTCCTCCGGCCTTTTGTAGTTAACAAGGAGATTCAGCATAAAATAATTCGATCCATAGGGGTGCTGATTGTAGGGAGGGTCCAGATATGCAACATCAATATGAGAAACCAGGGGAGCTATAGTGTTTGAATCTCCCTGAAGAACTTCTACTTCACATTCATAGTTGCTAAAGACTGGGTATTTAAGCTCAATATTTCCCAGTATACGCAATAATGCATCCTTATTATTTCCTCCAAACTGACCTAATCCGGACTCTTTGTTTTTATAAAAGCCCTTAAATACTCCGGAGGTATTTGCATGGACAGATGCTTCGGATAAAAGGGGTGCTAAAAAGAAGTCTCTAAATTCTGGAACAACACCCGCCAGATGATATCTGGCACTATCCAGATAAGCGGCATTACGATTGGTATAAAAAACCCTATCACCCTGGCAGATATTCTTGTCATTTCCAGGGGAGTAAAGTTCTTTTATAAACCCATCTGAAACCGGGTTGTTTGTAATTTTATACCGAAGATCTTTAAATATTTCGCTAAGCAGTTTTTCATCAACATCTGATCTATTCCGTAGATAACAATTATTAATTACTCGTGAGTAATCTTCCATATCATTGACAATTAGCTTGTTTGAATGCTGCTTAAGATACCGTGAAACAATACCGGAACCCGAGAATACATCAAAGGTGTGCAGTTTTTCCCTTCCAAGTTTTTCTTTAACATGATTTAATCCCAATCCTATAAAATCAAGAAGAGTTCTTTTATTGCCAATATATGTTATAAGCTGTTTTGTTAAATAATCAGGGCTTTCCCCTGTCATCAAGTCTTCAAAAATAATCTGCATACAGTAAGTTTATACTTTTAATACTTTAAAGTTCAAGAAAAAGATGCAAGATTCTTTTATAGATGTTTCTATTGCCCAAAAACATTTCTATTGATACCATCCTTTTTATGAAAGTAGAATTAAAAAGCCTTCTTAAAGGCATTGAAATTATAAATACAAAAAATATAAGCAATATAGAATTAAAAGGTCTTGCTTACGATTCAAGAGATGTTAAGCCGGGGTATGTTTTTTTCGCACTAAAAGGCATTCATACTGATGGTCATGAATATATAGACAAAGCTATTGATAATGGTGCTGCTGTAATATTTCATTCAGATGAACTATCAAATTATTTATCAAATATTTCATATGTAAAAGTAAATAATACCAGATATATAATGTCGTCCGTTTCTTCTGCTTTTTATGATCATCCTTCCAGTAAAATGAAAGTTATAGGTGTTACAGGAACTAATGGTAAAAGTACAACTGTTTCTATGATATATCAGCTTCTTGGGTTTGCAGGATTAAAAACAGGATTTATTTCAACTGTTCAGTTTGATACAGGCAAAGGGCCTGTAAAAAATCATTACAGACAATCAACTCCAGAAGCAACAGAGATTCATAAGTTGTTGTTTGAAATGGTTGGAAATGGATGCACATATGCGGTTGTGGAAGCAACGTCCCATGGACTGTCGGTTATAAATAACAGACTTGGTGATGTATTATTTAACGGGGCTGTTTTTACTAATATTACTCATGAACATCTGGAGTTTCATAAAACTCTTGATAAGTATATTGATGAAAAGGCTAATCTTTTTCGATTTTTGGATTCTAAATCTGGATTTGGTATTGTTAATATAGATGATCCTGTTTCTAATCGTTTTGAACTTGCAACTGAATCAGATATTTTTTCATATAGTCTCATTGATAATAATACCTCCATGAGAGCTGATAATATAAAGGGATCCGGCCAGGAAGCCTTTTTTTCAGTATTGTATAACAATATTAAACATGATATTCACCTTAATCTTCCCAAAATATTTAATGTTGAAAACTCTATTGCTGCATTACTTGCTGTTCTTAAAATAACTAATATGGATATTTCCACTTTTCTTCCCTTTATGAAAAAGTTAACACCAGCTGAAGGCAGAATGATCCCTGTAAATATGGGACAGAATTTTGAAGTTTTAGTTGACTATGCTCACTCCCC
>DAOVSY010000175.1 GCA_030633365.1 Spirochaetaceae bacterium
GTATTGGCTGTGTTTTAGATAGCATATGCTTAAAACTTAAGCAAAGCCAAAGGTGAGATTCGAACTCACGGCCTACGCTTTACGAGAGCGTTGCTCTACCCCTGAGCTACTTTGGCATGACAATTATTATTTTAATTATCACTTTATAAGAGAATAAATCAACCTTTCTATTTTTTATTTGTTTTGAGATATTTTATCAATGATCTTAATTTTTAGTTATATCTTTCAGGATACAATAAGTTTGTTTAAAACTTCCATCAGATTTGTATACTATACGTCCATCAAAGCCTATAAAAATTTGACTCCCATCTTTTTTTCTCATTTTAAATTCAGAATGTATTTTCCCCTCTGAAATAAAAATAGGGAATCTTTCTCTAAAAGGTTCAACAAAATCTTTAACCAGAAAATTACCAAACCATTTACCAATTATTTCCTCCTGAGTATAACCCATAAAATCAAGCCAAGTCTGATTTACCTCTATAAAACATCCTGCATTATCCAAAGACTGATAACCTAGAGGTGCTTTATTAAATAAATCCGAAAATCGTTTTTCACTTTCAATTAGTTGTGATTCAAGCAGTTTCTGTTCTGTAATGTCATGGGCTGTTTCAATGAATCCTGTGAGAATCCCTTTTTTATCCATCAATGGTACTGCGTTTATTTCAACTAAATGTATTGTTCCGTCTTTTTGCACATGTTTATGAAGGCTGCTGCATGGAGTTAAGGTTTCTTTTATACATTTTAAGGGGCAGGGGTGTTCTTTTCCACTGCAAGGTTCTGTCCTGTTATGTGATATTTGATAACAGAATTTTGGTTCAATTTCATTATCAATATAGTATTTATCTTTTGCTGTCTTATTATTCATCAATATTTCATATTCTGTACTAATCAGCATTATAGGTTCAGGTACACCGTCAATAGTAGTTCTAAGAAGTTTATTCATTTCCATTGTTTCCTCAATGGCAACTTTTCGTAAATTAATATTGTCATATAGTTTAAATGCCATTTTTATAGAGGCATCCAGAACTGTAATCTTCGAACTTTTAACAACATATCCATAAGAGGTTATTTTTTCTGTTTGTGCAACAATTTCTTTTTCTTCATGGGATGAAAGAAATATTATAGGAAGATCATGTGTTTTTAGAATTTTCTGAGCAGTCTGAATCCCGTCAATACCTTTGCCTAGATCGATATCCATAAGAATCAGATCTATCTCTTTTCCCCCGGATTCTATTAAATCCAGTGCTTTCTCTCCATTGGATGCATGAATGCAATTATATCCGTATTTATCAAGCTCAATTTTTTTTGACATTGCTAATATTGCTTCATCTTCAACCAGGAGAATATTTTTATAAATATCAACACTGAAATCAGAACCTATAAACATCTATTTACCTCAAAATAATACAAGTGATTTAGGTTGCAGTTCCCTTATTAATGGGAACTGCATAAAAATTATTTAAAATCGGTCAAAATCATCATCATCAAGAGAAATAACAGCTGCCGGATCCACAGACTTTACACCAGTTTCATTGGTGTGATTGGCAGAATGTAAAATCTGAGATGTGGCACGAGGAGCCTGATATTCCAGTTGTCTTGTCTGTTGTACAACAGTTTCAGTCTGACTATCTTTTAGTTTAAAAGTTGCTACCATGTTCTTTAATTGAACACTCTGGGATGCCAGCTCTTCTGCAGCAGCAGCACTTTCTTCTGCACTTGCAGTATTGGACTGAGTAACCTGATCAATCTGTTCAAGTCCCTGAGTAATCTGGTCAATAGCCTCTGCCTGTTCATTGCTTGCAGTTGCTATTTCTTCGAGAAAGTCAGCTACCTTGGATGATCCACCCATTATAGACTCAAGCTGAGTAGCAGTTGCCTCTACCGCCTTGTTACCGGAGTCAATATTCCTTATAGACTCATCTACCATCTCTGTTGTTTCTTTTACAGCTTCCGCGCTTCTAACAGCCAAATTACGTACCTCATCGGCTACTACTGCAAAGCCTTTACCATATTTTCCTGCTCTTGCAGCCTCCACGTTTGCATTCAGAGCCAACAGGTTTGTCTGGAATGCTATGTCATCAATTACCTTTACAATTTTCTTAATCTGATCACTGGATGTATTTATCTTTCCCATTGCCACAGAAAGACCTTCCATCTCTTTGTTTCCCTTCTGTGCATCTTCTGTAGCCTGTTTTGCAAGACCGTTAGCCTCTGTTGCATTTTCTGCATTTTGTCGTGACTGGCTGTTTATTTGAGTAACAGAAGCGGAAATTTCTTCCAATGAGCTTGCCGATTCTGTTGCACCCTGGGAAAGGGACTGACTTGCCTGGGATACCTGATCCGCTCCTATATTTACCTGGTCGACTGACATATTTACATTGCCAAGTAGACTGTTTAAAGAATCGGTCATCTGAACAAGGGATGTTCCGAGCATATCTTTGTCTGATGCAAGTTTAACATCGATAGTAAGATTACCCTTTGCAACTTCTTCCACCATATTCCCTTTATACTGTAGACTTTCTATCATTTTATCGAAGGAACCAGAAAGTGTACCCAATTCATCTTTCATCTTTAAAAGCTTAGTATCAATATTTACATCGAAGTTTCCAATACCAATCTCTGCTGCGTAATCAGCGACTTTTATAATTGGTTTTGCAAACATATTGGCTATTAATAGGGCAACAACTGCAATAAGAACAATAAGGCCAAGGATAATAAATATTATAAACATCATCATTTCTGTTGAAGCCTGAAAAACCTCAGCTTCATCTATTTCTGTCATTAACCCCCATCCGTATTCACCCACTTCAAAGTAATGATTATGTCCCAGTACATTTATATCTCTGTAATCCTGATAAATATTGTTCTGACAAATTTCTGAACCTCTTTCAGTTACTTTATCTTCCATAACTCTTAATACATCTTCTGTATTCATTGGCTGAGTAAACACTGTATTTTCTGTAGAAAATCTGGATTGAGACAGCATCCAGTAACCTTCTTTTCCTTCAACATTTCCAACCAGATAGGATTCTCCACTCTCTCCCATCCCTGTAGATTCCTGGAGAAGTATATCTAGAGCATGGACATTCACATCAACAATTAACATACTGGAGAATCGTTCATTTACTGGAGTATTATTTGTTTGTTCATCCATAGAAAGACCATGGAAAGGAATACCATGGGCCATATGTATACTGGCCATGTCCAGTTCACTGCAGTGCTCAATGGTGGATGTATATAGAAAAGGACATCCAGTTTCTTCTGCTGTAACTCCATCCTTCTTGTTCTCCATTAATTCCATTGCACCCTTGTACATGGAAAGATCTGCTCTGTTCCCTGTAAGCTGATTTACAGAGTAAATCTGATCACCTTCATGGAATACTACCTCTCCATCAGCATTTTTTATATCATATACTGCAACAACCTTCATTTCATTGTATGCATGTAATGCTTCAACATACTTGTCAAGGAATTGTTCAAGATCCACTCTGTATGCATAGCTGACAGTCTCCAGATCTCTCCATACTTTAGTAATATCACTGGATGGCTGAATATTATATATTACAATATCCTCTAATACATATTCCATAACTTCCTGAAAGACAGTTAAACCTGTTAAAAGATGAATTTCTCCATATCTTGAATCCATAAAAGCTTCCACTGATTGAGTTTTTAACTCTGCAGCAACACTAAGTTTTGCAATTGCTTCATTCTCTATTGCATTCTGTGACTGAAAAATTGAGATAACTCCTATTGCACCACTTGAAATTACACCTACTGCAAGGAAGAACATTAGTAGTTTTCCTCTTATACTTCTAAAAAAACTGATCTTTTTCTTTGCCATGTTATTCTCCCTTTAACCTTTTTTTTCTATTATTGCCTTATCTTTATTAGTAATAATCTTCTCTACATCGAGAATAATCTTTACCTCTTCTCCCTTTTTAGCAAGTCCGGCAATATACTGCTCTTTTCCAGATGCATTTTTGAAAGAAGGTGGTGCTCCAATATCATTTTCTTTTATTTCATGTACTTCAGATACAATATCTACTATTAAACCGATAGTGCTCTCCTTTATACTGACAATGACTATGCAGGTTCTGTCATCATATTCTTTCTCTTCAATACCAAACCGTAAACGGAGATCCACTGCAGGAATAACTTTTCCCCGAAGATTAATAACACCTTTCACGAAGTTCGGCATATCCGGAATAGTCGTTATTTGTGGAAGCTCCTCTATTGCGGTAATACGTTTTATATCTATCCCGTATTCTTCAGTTCCAAGTTGAAACATAAGATATTTATTTGGTTGGCTGTCAATATCCTCATCATCTTCAATAAAAATATCAATATCACTCATTATTTCCCTCCATATCATTTACATTTAAAATATTTATAATTTTTTTCAAGGTTAGGGGTTTTGCTACAATAGAATGAGCACCGTTTGTTAATGCCTCATTGGAAAGGGTTTCTGCAGGAAAAGCTGTTATAATAATAATTTTACTCTCAGGTCTGGCTTGAATAATTGTTTTTGTTATTTCAGCACCATTTTTCTCAGGCATATTTATATCAAGGAAAATTAAATCATATTCATTTTGTACAGCTTCACGTTCTCCTTCCAGTGGATTACTAAAACCTGTTACACTATGCCCCTTATCTTCCAGTACTACTCTAATCATATGAGTGATAAGTCTTTCATCATCTATAACCAATACTTTTTTCAAAATATTTCTCCTGTAAAATAATCTAAAGCATCTTTCTTATACTTTATTTAATAGCAGGAAGCATGCCATTTTTATGGTCTCTGTATTGGAATAGAAAGGATTGGAAAAATAAATGCTATCAGAATGAAGCAAAAAATCTATCATAAGCTATCAAAATGACAGAAAAAATTTGCTTTTATAATTGTAATAAACAATAATATAGTTATGTTTACACCAAAAAATAATTTTTCACTCCTTGTAGTTGATGATGATCCTCTATTTCAGCGATTATTAAAAACTGTTTTTTTGGAGAATGAGTACAATATTCATACATCTGACTCAGGTGAAGATGCTTTAGATATTCTAAAAAAATATAATATAAATGCTGCAATAATTGATCTAAATCTTCCTGGCATGGATGGAATGACTCTACTTAGAAAAATAAAAAGCATTTACCCGGAAATTATGACTATCATGTTGACAGGGCAGGGAAATGTTCAGTTGGCAGTAGAAGCAATAAAAAATGGTGCCGGTGACTTTTTACAAAAACCTTTCCCTCAGGAAGAACTTAGAGCCAGGGTCGGGAAGATGTATCAGATATGGTTCCTCAAAGAAGAAAATAATAATCTAAGATTAGAATTGGAATTCAATTATGAGCCTCTAATAGGGATTTCTCCCACAATGGGGGTACTGAAAAAGATGATTACAAGGGTTGGTCCTACAAATACATCTATTTTAATTCAGGGGGAAACTGGCACAGGAAAAGAACTTGTGGCAAAGGCAGTCCACCATCATAGTAGTAGAAAAAATGGTCCCTTTGTGGTTGTTGACTGTGCCTCTATTAGTGCTACTGTAATTGAAAGTGAACTTTTTGGTCATATGAAGGGATCTTTTACGGGAGCAGAATATTCAGCAAAAGGTCTTGTAAGGAGTGCAGATGGCGGTACCTTGTTTTTTGATGAAATTGGAGAACTTAATCTTACCGTTCAGTCAAAGCTTTTACGAATGCTACAGGAAAGGGAGGTCCGCCCTATAGGTAGTCTGACAAATTTTCCGGTTGATATACGAATACTTGCAGCAACTAATAGAAACTTAAGAAAAGAAGTAGAAAATGGACGATTCAGGGAAGATTTATATTATAGAATACAGGTAATCACTTTAGAAGTTCCACCTCTTAGAATAAGAAAAGAGGATATAGCAATGCTTGTAGATTATTTTTTGCAGCAGCAAAAAGATATAAATAATACAGAACAGTTAATTTCTGCAGAACTGCTGGAATATTTCAACTCTTATAACTGGCCTGGGAATGTGCGAGAACTTCAGAATGCAATTCTTAGAGCATTGGCATTGGGAAAACATTCTCTGTTAACTCTGGAAGATTTTCCTCAGTTATCTTCAAGTTTAGTTCCAATAGTAACAGAAAATAATTTGGATAATACTTCAAACACTTCCAGTCTTACAGATTATGAAATAAATGCTATAAAAAAGGCATTAAATTCCAGTGACGGTAATAGAAGGAAAGCTGCAGAAATACTTGACATTGGAGAGGCAACACTTTATCGCAAAATAAAAAAATATAAATTAACTGGTATTTAGATATA
>DAOVSY010000226.1 GCA_030633365.1 Spirochaetaceae bacterium
AGGATTCCATGGATGTACTTCGTCTTTTTAATGAAGATGCTGGTAAAGCATATCTAAAAGCTAAAGGCTTAAGTTCAGAAGCAATTGATAAACTTGCACTTCTTGGTATTTCCGGTATAGCAAATGTTCAGTCTGCCATTAAAATGGCTAAATACTACGAAATGGATGACCAGGATGTAGTAGTTACAGTTCTTACAGACTCTGAAGAGATGTATACATCCAGACTTGAAGAAATGAACGAAGCAAACGGTAAGTTTACTTCTGAAAATGCAGCAGCTGTTTATGCAAGAAGCTTAATGGGTATTGGTATTGATAATGCTCTTGAACTTTCTTACTACGACAGACTAAGAGTACATAACTTAAAGTACTACACATGGGTTGAACAGCAGGGTAAAACCTACGAAGAGATCAATGCTCAGTGGTATGATAAAAACTACTGGACTGATATTCAGGCAATGACAGATAAGATTGATGCTTTGATTGAAGATTTTAATAAAGATGTTGGTATTCTTTAGATTTAATTAAATAGATAATATTGCGCCGTAGAGACGCCCAATTTGGGCGTCTTTACGGCGCGTTTTTTTAGGAGAAATAAATGGAATTTAAATACGAATGCAGTGACTGTGGAAAAGAATATCCTTCTGATAAAATAATATACAGATGTCCTGTCTGTTCAGCTTCCAATGAAGATGGAAAGATGCAGAAAGGAAATCTTATTACAAAGATAGACAGTAAACATCTTAAATCTTTAAAAGCAAAAGATTCTGTTCTACCAGGAGATTTTCTTCCGTATGAAATTCCAAATGAATCAACATTTCCTGTAGGAAACACTCCACTTTATTCTCCTTTAAGATTGATTAAAAAAACAGGTTTTAAAAACCTCCAAATAAAAAATGACGGTGCTAATCCGTCAGGTTCCTTTAAAGACAGAGCTTCCCAGCTTGTAGCAGCTCAGGCCCTTCATTTTGGTGAAAAAACAATTGCTCTTGCTTCTACAGGTAATGCAGGATCTGCCATGGCATGCGCCGGTGCTGCCTATGGCCTTGATATTGTTTTATTTGTCCCGGAATCTGCACCTAAGGCAAAATTACTGCAATCAGCTTTGTATGGTGCAAAAGTTGTTCCTATAAAAGACAACTACGATGCAGCTTTTTCTCTTTCTATTGCATATACAGAAAAATATGGTGGTATTAACAGAAATACTGCATACAATCCTATGACTGTAGAAGGTAAAAAAACTATTTCCATCGAACTATTTAATCAGATGGGGAAAAAAGCTCCTGATGCTGTCTATGTTCCAGTTGGAGATGGTGTAATATATTCCGGTGTTTTTAAGGGATTTTACGATCTGAAAGAAGCAGGCCTTATTGATAAATTACCCAAAATTATCTGTGCTCAATCTGAAAAAAGCAATGCTATAAGTAAGGCATGGGAAAAAGGTGAACTTAATACTATTCCGGAAGCAACAACAAGAGCCGATTCTATTTCTGTTGCAAGTCCTGCTAATGGAAGAATGGCTGTACGTTACATAAACGAATCTGATGCATGGGCAACAGAAGTAACAGACGAAGCTATTCTTGCTGCACAGCTGGAACTGGGCAGAGAAGCAGGAATTTTTGCAGAACCCGCAGCTGCCTGTGCCTGGGCTGCTTTTAAAAAGGATGCGGGTGAAGGAAAGATAGACAAAGATGCGGAAGTTGTTGTTCTTTTAACAGGAATTGGGTTTAAAGACATGGCTTCGATTGAAGATGCTGTTTCTGTTCCTGAATCTATTGAACCTACTGTTGAGGCTTTAGGGAAGATTTTCGGGTAAAATCCTTGAATTTACCTCCCCCATAATTTAAGATTACACCATGAGTATAAAACAAACAGGTGAATTACAAATTATTACTGATCAATCTTTTACTGAACAGATGCTGGTTATTAACCCCAACGATGGTTTTGATTTGGGATTGATGATGACCGAAGCAACAGTGGAACTGGAGTATAACTTCAACCAGGAAACAACTGAGTCTATTACAGCCCAGGTAATACAAAAAAATGGATGCAGACTGGGGACATTGGAACTTGGAAACAAATCTGCTTCAAGGCTGAATGGAAATACCAAAGTAAGGTTAACAATTGAAGAACAGGATGGAAATCCAAAGCTTATAATTGGACCCTTATAAATAAATTGCAGATTCATCAAAAAGAATGTATATTATATTAGATGCAATATTTAACTGAGCAAATAAATAAGGTAGATGAACTTCTGGTCAATGGAGATTATACAGAAGCTGTTGAACTTCTGGAAAAAATTCTCTGTGATGAACCGGACAATAAAGAAGCAGTATGGCGTATTGGAATTGCATTCACAGAGTTAAATGAACAGGAAAAAGCTCTAAAGGCTTTGGATTACTTTTTTGAATTTGATAAAAATCATCCCGAAGCTATTGAAGCTTATGGATGTTCCCATTTTAAGCTGGGAAACTATGGTCTTGCAAAAAAATATCTTGAAAAAGCCGCAGATTTAAACCCAACAAGTTCTTCAATAGCAAGAAACCTGGGTGTAACATATAATCAGTTGGGTGAATTTAAAAAAAGTTATGAAACTATGGCGAAGTCCTATGAGCTTAATCCATGGGATTACAGAACTATTTATGCCCTTGCCTCAGCACATATTTTTTATAAACGTTATTCAGAAGCAGAAGAGTTACTTAAAGAGATGCTTCAGATGGATATTCCAGGGGATTTTAAACGTCTTGCACTTGAAGGAAGAAAGAAGATTGAATCAAAATTAGGTAAATAGTACATATTCTAAATAGATGCTTATTGAGGATATCAACATGAAACTGCCTTCACCAATAAATTTTTTAGCTTTATTCTTTTTCAAAAACACTCCTGTATCTGTTTATAAAAACGAAACTCTGAACATCCAGAAAAAAGCATCTATTCTGCTTAATGTTACATTCTTTATCTTTATTATTACAACAATATTTGTAATTTTGATGTTTGTGACTGGAGCCATTGTAGTTAGTATTATTGCAGGAGGGGTTTTAGTATTCTGTGTTGTTGTTTTCTCACTTATAATGAAAGGAAAATACAAACTTGCTGCTAATATATTTCTTGCAATGCTGTTTATTTCTTTTTTTTCTGCTATAAAATTTGATCAATATATAAATGATTACGAAACCTATGTATTTGCTACTTTAGGACTTGTTCTAATGCTGTTAAGCAGCCTGGTAGGTTATGCAGATTTTCAAATGATCTTAGTAACAATAATGAATACCCTTGCAATACTTGCTCTATATTTTCTAGATATCCTTCCCCAATCAGGAGGGATTGTAACTGTTTTACATGTTCAAAACCTGGTGACTTCAGAAATAATGCTGATTATTGGAAGTATGGCAGCCAGAAAACTAATAAAACTCCAACAGCATCTATTGGAGACTGTTATTAAGGAAAAAGATAAACTTGATCGAATGCTCAAAATTACTGAAGTTTATACAAAAAAATCACTTATAGATATAATATCCAATGGAGGAGATCCTACAGAATTTACTCCTGCAGGCAGGAATTTTGCTGTTCTTTTTTCAGATATACGGGGGTTTACAGCAATGTCAGAGCCTATGGCAGCAGTAGATACTATTCGTTTTCTAAACTCTTATTTTAATAGAATGAATGTAGTTATCCAGCAGAACAACGGGGAAATTGATAAACTAATTGGTGACTGTATTATGGCAAGTTTTGAAATAAGCAGTGATGCAGTTGTTTCTGCCTACAACATGAGATATGCCCTTCAAAAATATAACAAAGAGAGAATTGCCTACGGCCAGAAAGCAATACATACCGGTATAGGAATTTGTTATGGTGATGTTGTTATTGGGAATATTGGATCTGAAAGTAAAATGGATTATACAATAATTGGTGATGTTGTTAATGCTTCATCAAGACTGGAATCTCTGACAAAATACTATAATGTAGATATTATACTTTCTAAAGTAGTTAGAAAGGGGAATTTAAAAGATGAAGATTCAAGATTACTGGACATTGTAAGACTAAAAGGGAAAAAAGAACCTATTCATATATATGAAGCATATGGGCATGAACCAACTGAAGTAAAAGATATGAAAAACTCTAATAATAAGAAAATTAACGAAGCCCATGAGCTTTACAGGAACGGTAGTTTTAAAGAAGCAGGTAATATTTATTCAGAACTTATAAGTGAGATTGGCAGCCATAAATATTTTAATAATAAATGTGCAGATCCTGCACTCAATTTTTTTGAACAGAGATCTGCCTCATTGTATAAGGCTAAAAAATCTGGATTTATGGATATGGATGCCTGGGATGGTATTTATAGTTTTGACAGCAAGTAGGGACAGTCACGCAGGAACCCTCTGGGGACCCCAGGTGAATGTCCTTACAACAACAATGGTATATTCTCTAAATAATATTTAGATTTTATCCGGATCCGGACCATTTAAATAGTCCATTACAGCTAAAGCAGCAATTGTGCCATCACTGACAGCAGTTGTTATTTGTCTGAACTTTTTTTGTCTGACATCTCCAGCAGCAAAAACACCCTGCTTGCTGGTAGCCATGTCTTGATCAGTAATAATTTCTTTTCTTTCACTTAAAGAAACACATTCTTTAAAAACATCAGAACCTGGAACGTAGCCTATAAAAATAAAAGCACCTGTAACATCAAGTTTTGTAATGCTGTTATCCTTTAAACTGCGGACATTTACACCTGAAAGACTCTCTTTCCCGGTAAATTCTTCTATTTCTGATTCCATTAAAAACTTGACTTTGGGATTTTCCTGTGCTTCTTTGATTGCATGAGCATAACCCTGAAAATGATCAAACTGATGTATTATAGTTACAGTTTTTGCAAACTTTGTTAAAGACACAGCTTCTTCAAGAGCAGAATTCCCACCACCAACTACTACAATATCCTCATCTGTAAAGAAATCACCATCGCAGGTAGCACAGTAAGATATACCTAAGCCCTGAAATAGTTTTTCTGATTCAAGACCAAGCTTTCTGGGTTGTCCACCAACAGCAATTATTATAGCTTTTGCTCTATATTCACCGGATTTTGTTGTGACAAACTTATCCTTTCCTTCAAAATTGAAGCTTAAAAGTTTGTCATTGGCTAGTACTTCACATCCAAACTCTATTGCCTGTTTCTTCATATCAGAGGCAAGTTTATAACCTGATAATTCAGGGAGACCTGGATAATTTGCAACAGCATGAGTTAATACAACCTGACCGCCAACCATTCCCTGATCCAGAATAAGAACAG
>DAOVSY010000603.1 GCA_030633365.1 Spirochaetaceae bacterium
ACTGCACCCTTAAGTGTAGGACCTGCATTTGAAGAAATTAGTAAAAATCCGGAAATGGAAGCTGATATATCTCCTTATGGAATAACGTATTCATGGGCAATTAAAGTAAAACCAAAAGTCAAAGATTATGTGTCTTTTGCAGATATGTTTGAACCTATACTTAGTTCATATGCAGAACTTTATCCCCATCTTCTCGATATAGGTCTTTCTTCAGATACAGTTATAGAACCTGTTGGTGGTTTAACAATTCTTGAAGCAAAAATTGAACCTGCAATTCTTATTTTAGATTGTGGTGCAGAGATGGAAATTGCCTTTAGTACTTTTTTCATTGAAGGAGAGGCTCTGGTTTCTGAAGTTTCCTACGATTTTGACACAGAATATAAGGTTAAGGATAGTGATGGGAATAAGATTGAAAAGAAAATGTCCCTTGAAGATCTCAAGCAGGCAGAATCATTCTATAAATCTATTCTCGGAAAATTTGGAGAACGTCTCAATTTCGGTTGGTCAAAAACTAACTTTGTTTACGATTCTTTACCGGGTGTAGAATAAAAACATAAAAATACCCCGTAAGGAACAGGCATGCCTGTTCCCTACGGGTTTCATAAATCTTTTAATTTTTACCTATTGCATTTAAATCTTCAAATGCTCTTATAACTCTTGCAACTGTGCTTTCCTGACCCTTTCGCAACCATGCTCTTGGATCATAAAACTTTTTATTTGGAACATCCGGACCTTTAGGGTTTCCAAGCTGAGTCTGAAGGTAAGCTTCATTTTCTTTATAGTAGTTAAGAATACCTTCCCATGTTGACCACTGAGTATCAGTATCAATATTCATTTTTACTACACCATAACTAATAGCTTCTCGAATTTCTTCTCTTGTAGAACCAGACCCACCATGGAAAACAAATGTTACAGGATGATCTTCACTAAGGTTATGTTTTTCTTTAACATATTTCTGTCCCTTGTCCAGAATCTTTGGAGTTAACTTAACATTTCCTGGTTTATAAACCCCGTGAACATTTCCAAAAGCTGCAGCTACAGTAAAATTAGGGCTGACTTTGCTTAGTTCTGTGTAAACATAATCAATTTCTGATGGTTTTGAATATAGATCTTCAGGTGCAACATCGCTGTTGTCCACTCCGTCTTCTTCTCCGCCTGTAATACCAATTTCAATTTCCAGAAGCATCTCTATCTTATCCATTCTTGCAAGATACTTTTTGCTTATCTCCATGTTTTCTTCCATAGGTTCTTCAGAAAGATCAAGCATATGAGATGAGAACAGAGGTTTTCCGTTTGTCTTGTAGAACTCTTCACCAGCATCCAGTAAACCGTCAATCCATGGCAATAATTTTTTTGCACAATGATCTGTATGCAGAACAACTGGTATGCCGTATTTTTCAGCCATTATATGTACATGCTGAGCACCGGAAATAGATCCGGCAATTGCTTTTTCCTGACCCTCTGAACTAAGTCCCTTTCCTGCATAAAACTGTCCGCCACCATTTGAAAACTGAATCATTACAGGTGATTTTACCTTTGCAGCAGCCTCTAAAACGGCATTTACAGAATCACTTCCTACAACATTAACTGCAGGCAGGGCAAAGCCCTCTTTTTTACAAATGTCGAATAGTGTTTTTAGATCCTTACCATAAACAACACCAGGTTTAATCTTGTCTAATACTCCCATGTTTTTATCCTTTTATTTTAGAATTGTTA
>DAOVSY010000384.1 GCA_030633365.1 Spirochaetaceae bacterium
AAAGCTGTTCTGGAACTTCCTGCTGGTACAACCTGCTATCTTGCAGATATACATGGTCAGGGTAACAAATTTTTTCATATTATTAATAACAAAGCCGGGACTGTAAAGAGGAAAATAAATGAAGTTCTTCCAGATCTTGATCCTGTTTTTTCTCTGGAACTGCTCAAATTGTGCTATTATCCTAAACAGTTTTTAAAAATGGAAGAGAATCTAAATAGTTTTCATTTTTCAAAAACAACTGAGTATATTATTAGTCTTGCTAAATTAGTTTCGCATACTGGTTCTAAATTAACAAGAAAGGATTTTGATTTTGCTGTTTCAGGTACAGCATTTCCGGCAATAATTTCAGAATTGGTAAGTAATTCCAATCAGGATAAAAGTGGTACAAGAACTGGAACTTATCAACAAGCTTTAATCCGGAGTCTACATGAAAATGGGATTCATTTTCAGGTTATATTAGATTTGACTCTAATATTTAGATCCCAGCTTGTACATAAATATATTATAAATGGAGATATCCCAGATAGAGGAAGGGATACATCAGCTATTCTTGACTTTCTAATAGATACTCCTGAAATAGATATAAATTGGGGTAATCATGATCTTCTTTGGATGGGTGCAGCTGCCGGCAGTAGAGAACTTATCTGTGATCTTGTCAGGGTGCAGCTTAGATATGGTCATAGTATAATTCTTGAAGAGGATTATAGCATCTCTCTTTTGAGATTAAAAAATTATGCTCTTGAAACCTATACAACAGATCCAGCATCTGGATTTTTCCCAGGGTCCAGTATTGTTGATAGAAACTATACCTCAGTGGAATTAGCAAAAATGCAAAAAGTAGTTGCTGTAATTCTATGGAAGCTTGAAGCTTCCAGAAATAAAGAGCTTAATATAGAAGCTCCACTGGAATCAATTTTTAAAAATAAAAATGATGATTTTTACTGCACTATAAATAAAAAACAGTTTCGGCTTCTTGATCAGGAGCTTCCAACCATCAATCCGGAATTTCCTGCCCAACTAACATTAGAAGAAGGAGAGATCTTGTTTGATCTTGTAAAACAGTTTAAGGCTAATAATAAACTACAAGTGCAAATGAAGCATATTGCAAAAATTGGCTCTCTTTACAAACTGCATAATAGAATTTTGAGTTTCCATGCAATTATTCCTGTTGATGGAAATGGAAAACTTGCTGCTGTTAACATATTAGGACGTGAGTATAAAGGGAAAGCTCTTTTCGATACTCTAACAAGTATTTATAAATCAGCATTTGAAATGAAAGATCCTCCTCAGGCTTTTCTGGATCTATTTTATCAGGGTTGGAAAGGTAGAAATTCCTGGACTTTTGGGAAAATGTCTATGCAGACTTTCTCAAGGATAATGGTCAAAGATCCAGATACCCATATAGAGGAAAAAGCTCCATACTATGCTATCCTAAATGATCCTGTCAGAGGTAAGGAAATGATAGTCTCTATTTTGAATGATTTTTCAGATGACCAAATTTCTTCTCCAGTCAAAATTTATAATGGTCACATTCCAGTAAGAATAGATAAGGAAGAGGCTCCGGTGAAAGCAGATGGCCTTGTTATTTGCGGTGATGGTGGTTTTTCAGAAGCTTATGGAGATGTTGGTTTTGTTATGGTTTCAACGTCCAGAAGGCTTTTTTTAAACAGGCTAGGAAGTGGAGTTTCTGTTGAAGATGTTCTGAATGGTGGAGCAGATATACTCCCTGTTACAATTTGGGAGGAAATATATTCGGAGCGATTGAGGTTAAAAGATTGTAATATTGGAGCTGTGATTAGAACTAAAATAGAGCAGATCCACGGTCGACAGATCAAATTATAAACTTTTAATCCCTTTCACAACCATATAGGCAGTAGAAAAACACCCCTGTAAAAGATAGCCTCCTGTGGGAGCATCCCAGTCAACCATTTCTCCTGCTGTAAACCAGCCGGGATACTTTCTTAACATAAAATGGTTATCAAGTTCATGGAAAGATACTCCTCCGGAACTTGATATTGCTTCCTTAATTGGTCTGGTTTTATTAAGAGAGAGAGGAAGTTTTTTTAGGGTGTATGCAAGAAGAGAATAATCACTAATTATATTTTTATCTGTAAGTTCCCGTAGTATAGAAATTTTTATTGGAGAAAAATTCAATTGTTTGCGAAGATGATTGGAAAGACTATTTTTCCCCTGCCTGCGATTCAAACGTTTAGTAATTTCTTTTATTGGAAGGTCCGGTGTCAGATCCAAATATACAGTTGTTTTTTGATTCTTCTCAATAGCATTTCGTATTTCTCTGCTTAAAATATAAACGGGGCGGCCTTCTATACCATAGGGAGTAATAAGAATATCCCCTCTTATTGATTGATTATTGTGAGTTAATTGAACATTTTTAATGGGAATATGATTTGTATAATTTTTAAAATAAGAAGACCATGAACATTCAAATCCACAGTTCATAGGTTTAAAAGGTATTGTCTCAATATCAATATCATTTAAAATTTTATTCCATCTACCGTCAGAACCTGTGCCAGGATAGCTGGCACCACCCATTCCCATTATAAGCAAAGGTACGTGTACCTTAATAATATCTTTTCCGGTTTTTAAAAAAATATTGTCCTTTTCTATCTTAATCAGTTGATGGTCAGGATGGAACTTAAAATTTTTATGTGAATTAAGAGAGTCCATCCATAGTGTAAGTATTTTTTTAGCTCCAATTGAAACCGGAAAAACTCCTCCGGATGATCCCTCAAAGGTCTTCACTCCCAGTTTTTTAAACCATAGACGAAGATCCTCAGGAGAAAAATGAGTAAGAGCAGGTTCCATTTGTATTTGTCTGCCGTCATAGGCTTTTACAAAAGAATCAAATGATCGATTATTTGTAAGATTTAGACCGCTTTTTCCTGCTAAAAGGAATTTTCTTCCGGCATTCTTTTTTTGATCGTAAAGATCAACTGAGAATCCTTCCTTTAGTAGAAGTGATGAAGCAAAAAGTCCGGTTGGACCGGCTCCGATTACAACAACGTTTTTTATCAAGATCTATAAGCTTCCGGCAGCTTCCCTTTTCTTGTAATACAATAATAGATAAATAATTCCATAAGAATAAGATGATTATCTTTATTAAATTCTCTTGCCAGGATGTCATATTTGGCAATAAGAACAATTATATTTTGAAGTTCTCTGGTAGAATAGCTTTTTAAACCATCTATGTATGTCTGTTGATTTCTTTTTCCCCTAATTTGAGCTTTTGACAATGCTTCTTCTCTACTATATCGTTTCGCAAATAGCTGGGATAAATTAAGTAATTTTCTAAACTGCCATTGCAGGCCACTAATTAATTGAACTGGA
>DAOVSY010000418.1 GCA_030633365.1 Spirochaetaceae bacterium
CCTAAAATTCTTTCGCTGGCATTTTAATCAGCACCATGATACTATTTTAACATTCCGGATAAAGATTTATATAATAATTCTGGTAACTGCAAGGAGATAAATGATGAGAATAATAGATTTGATACTAAAGAAAAAAAGAGGGCATGTTCTTTCCACAGAAGAAATAAAATTTATAATAAACGGTTATGTATCCGGAGATATTCCGGATTATCAGATAAGTGCTTTACTAATGGCGATATTTTTTCAGGGCATGAATAAACAGGAAACTACAGATCTTACCCTTGCAATGGTTGATTCCGGTGACAGGGTTGATCTATCTGCAATTAAAGGAATAAAGGTTGATAAACACTCAACTGGAGGTGTTGCAGATACAGCAACTCTTATAGTAGGACCTCTTGTAGCTGCTGCAGGTGGTTTGGTAGCAAAGATGTCCGGACGTGGACTGGGGCATACTGGTGGTACACTGGATAAGCTTGAATCAATTCCTGGATTAAATATTTCACAAACAATGGAAAGATTTGCAGAGATAGTTAATACCTGTGGGGTTTCTGTAATTGGTCAGACTGGAAATCTTGTTCCTGCAGACAAAAAGCTTTATGCACTAAGAGATGTAACCGGTACTGTTGATAATGTATCACTTATTTCAGGCAGTGTAATGAGTAAGAAGCTTGCCTCGGGCAGTGATAAAATAGTTCTTGATGTAAAGGCAGGAAGTGGTGCTTTTATGAAAGATCCTGAGGCAGCAATTGAACTTTCGAAGATGATGGTCGATATAGGAACATTAGCAGGTAAAGAAACTGTTGCTTTGGTTACAGATATGAATCAGCCTTTGGGAAATGCTGTTGGAAATGCTCTTGAGGTTAAAGAGGCCATCGAAATTCTTGCAGGTCAGCATGAGGGAGATTTAAAAGTAGTTTCTATTGCTCTTGCGTCCAGGATGCTTATTTTAGGTGAAATTTTTTCTACAGAAAAAGAAGCAGTTGAAAAGATAAATGAAGTAATAGCAAATGGAGAAGCATTAAAACGATTTGGAAAGATGATTGAAATGCAGGAAGGGGATCCGGAAGTTGTAAATAATACTGGTCTTTTACCTGTTGCAGGCAGTATTATAGAGGTGAAAGCAGAGGAAGATGGATATATCCAGTCTATGAATACAGAAGATATGGGTATGGTTGCTCTTCTTCTTGGAGCTGGTCGTACAAAAAAGACAGATATTGTAGATCCTGCTGTGGGATACTGGCTTAAAAAAAGAATTGGAGATTTTGTAAAGAAGGGAGATATTCTGGCTGATTTTCATGTTAATGACAGGAAAAATCTTGATGAATCTATAGAACTTTTCAAAAAATCTGTAATTATTGGAAAAAATCCAGGAAAGAAGATAGAATTAATTTATAAAATAATTAGCTAAGTAGATGGGGGAAAATATGAAGTTATCGAAAAAAGTACAGTTTAGTATGGCTTTTCTAATAATGCTGTTTATATCAGGTCAGTTGTTTGCAGGTGGAAATAAGGAAGTACCGGATGTTCCTCCTATAACTTCCGGCCCTCAATATTTTTCTCCGGATTCAAATGGTGTTCAGGATACAGCTGAACTCTCATTTTCTGTAAAGGTTTATGTAAAAAGTGATGAAGGTTATGTTCCGGAGTACGGTTTACAGATTCTTGATTCCACAGGTAAAGTAATGAAAGAGATTGTGGAAACAGAAAAATCGGATATTGGCTGGTTTTCTTCAATTTTTAGAGGATATAGTGAGTTTTCACTGGATAGAAGCATCTCCTGGGATGGAACTGATAAAGATGGTAATAAAGTTTCAGATGGTGTTTATAATGTAAAATTGTGGGTTGTGGATTCTTCAAAAAACAGAAAGGATATAGATGTTGATAATTTTTTTGTTGATGTACAAAAACCTGAAGCAATAATAGTTAAACCTGAAGAACTGATTTTTTCTCCGAATGAAGATGATTTTCTTGATCTGTTGGAATTAAGTCATACAAAGGCAACAGAGGAAGCTCTTTGGGAAGCATCTATCATGGATGAGAGTGGTAGTATTGTTAAATCATTTTCATTTAAAAATGGAGTTCCTGGTAAAATTGCATGGGATGGAAAAGATAATTCTAATATGATCCTTCCTGAGGGCACTTATTCTTATTCCCTGTCATCAACAGATGAGGCAGGAAATGAATCTGATCCAAATGTATTAGATGGGATAATACTGGATATGACTATAACATCAATTGAGCTGGTAATTGATAATCCTTCTATTTCCCCGGATGGTAATGGCATTAAAGATTCTATGATTATTTATATGGACCAGGCTGTAAAAGAGGGTATTAAATCCTGGGAATGGCAGATTAGAAAGGATGATGCTACTGTTTATTGGGAAGCAGCCGGGACTGGAGCAGTTCCAGAGGAAGTTCACTTTAATGGAACTGATTCTGATGGTAATCCAATGCCCGAAGGAAATTATAGTTTTGTTTATATTGTAAATTATGAAAATGGAAACAGACCTACTGCATCCGAAGCTATAATAATTGATGTAAGTGTTCCTGTTATATCTGTAGCAATTTCTAATCCGGTATTTTCGCCAAACGGCGACGGTCGTAAGGATCAAGCAGAAATTAAACTTAAATCCAATGAAGTTGTTGTTTGGGAGGGGAGTATTTTTGATTCTTCTGGAGAAGAGGTAATTTCCACTAGTTCAAATGACACAACATCCTTAATAGTTTGGGATGGAAGTAATAATGATGGAGTTGAGCTTGCGAATGGTAATTATACCCTTGTAGCTACTTTTACAGATGCTGCTGGTAACAGTTACAGTATAGATCCTGCTGCTCTAAATTTAAACAGAGATCCTATAGGCATAAGTTTAAAAACAGCAAAAGGTTTTTCTCCGGATAATGATGGATCCAGTGATGATTTAATTGTTCTGGTAGATTCCAATTTGTATGATAATTTGGAAAGTTGGAAGCTGGATGTTTTGGATTCAGATGGAAATATAATCAGAGACATAAGAGGATTTGATATTCTTCCACCGGAAATTATATGGGATGGAACAAAGATAAGTGCAGATGGA
>DAOVSY010000319.1 GCA_030633365.1 Spirochaetaceae bacterium
GCTTTTCTCCCATTTAATTTGTAGGCCACGTAGGTGTCCTTTTCCCTCAAAAGCTTTGTGATTAATAAAAATAAATAGTTCTGGCCCTGCTTTATCTAATTCTGTCAATCTTCCTAATTCAGGATCCTGGAATTCTTCTTTTGATATTTCAAGTTTCACTATAGTTTCGCTTTCTACAAGGTTTCCAAGAGGGTATTTATCATCCCAGAATAATCTATTAGGATTAGCAGGTTTTTCATCTACAACTATTTTCTTCTCTACAGATGGTTTTGAAGCTGTATGATTCGGGATCTCAACCTTAGCTGGTTCGTTTGGCGCAACAACTTTAACTGTATTATTTATGGATGATTTTGTAGATTGGCAGGAAATAAAAACAATAAAACAAACCAGTAATAATGCTATTAGATACTTTTTCATAAATACCTCTCTTTTTAATAGACTTTGACAAGAAGTATAGTAGCTAAATATAGGAAGTCAATAAGAATAAATGTTGGTTGAAATTATAATTTCTTTATTTCTCGAATGCAATATATTCAGAATTATTGATTTTCTATTGAAGATTCTGCAATCTCTTTTTTTATTTCATCTGCAAGTTTTCCTAACTGTAACCGCTTCTGTTTTACAATCCGCTTATACAAGTGTCCAGCTAAAGCACCGGCAGCACAAATTGATCCAATAGGGAATAAAATCGAGAACATAGTTAATCCCAGAGGAATACCAACTCCTACTCCGATCCCAACCCCCATTCCTACACCTCCACCAACTCCAAGTCCCACATATAGTGCAACAGCCAATTTTCTTAAGTCCTTGGAGAGTTTAATTTCAGTTCGATTATTCTGTCTGAGTACTCTTACATTTATTGAGTCAAGAGGGTCTGAATCTTCATCACTGGACCAGGATAGTTTTCCTCTGATTATTGACCCGGAACCTTTCTTTTCTGTTATATCCGGTAGAAAAACCATAAGTTCTTTTAACTTTTCATTATCAATAAAGGTTTCAAGATAAAATGATTCAGACACACTCACTGATGTCCCAAATATATTTTTTGAACTTCCTGATATTTCCAGTTCTCTGGCGGCATCCTGAATATAGGAAGATTCTACCCCAATCTCAGTTCCAATTTCTACAAGTTCTTCAATACTAATATTTTCTGATCCAGTATCTGCCTGCTGCAGCTCAAGAGCTCGCTTAATAATTTTCTGAGTATCTTTTACTGTAAAATTACCCTTTGCCATAGAATTAGTTTCTATGAATACAATATCATTGTCAATTGGAGAGGTCAGATTAGATTAAAATTGTGTGAATTATGCAATGTATGGATGAAGGGAAAGATGTTACTAGTCTGGAAGAAGAGGCTTCGAAAATTAAAAGAAAACAGACAGGAAATATTCCTTTATGATAAGAAGACATGAAAGGATTGATCGTAATATAATATCTTATGATTTTCTATATTTAACAGGAGAGAGTTGTCTAATTGGAAAGAAAACTGGAAATTATTATTCAGATGCAGGATAATGGTCAGGTGTTACTGCCATGGATAACAGGAAGGTACACGTATCATTCCCTGGAAAAATGGGAAAGGTATATAAACGATGAAAGAATTAAAATAAATGATTGTGGCATTGTTCCCGAAACAATACTCAATACGGGTGACAAAGTAACATACTGTCCCGAACCTGTTATTGAGCCTTCTGTTAACATTGACTATAAGTTAGTTTATGAGGACAGTGACCTTCTTGTAATAAATAAACCCTCTGATCTTCCCTGCCATCCAGGAGGAATCTATTTCGAAAACACGCTTTGGCATATACTTAAGCAGAAATATGAGTATGTCTCTCTGGTCAATCGACTTGATAGGGAAACTTCAGGCACCATTCTGATAGCAAAGAGTAAAGAGAGTGCTTCTTTTTATTCTAATAAAATGATGGAGCGTGAAATTGAAAAGGAATATCTGGTATTAGTTCATGGGATTTTAAAGGATGATATCAATGCCAGGGGGTGGCTGATAAAAGACTGTGACAGCATAATAAGAAAAAAAAGAAAATTTATTCCTGACGCCAATGCAGCTCAGGAAGATGGTGAAGGAGATCCCAATCGGGAGTTTTCTCATTCATCATTTACAACAATTAAATCAGACAATAAATACTCGTTATTAAGGTGTAAAATATTTACAGGTAGAACTCATCAAATTAGGGCTACAATCTATTCACTGGGATACCCTGTTGTAGGAGATAAAATTTATGGCTTCGATGACAGTTTTTTCTTAAAATTTATAAATGATACATTAACACTAGATGAATGGAATGTTCTTGTTATTGCTAATCAGGCTTTACACAGTTTTAAGACTACAGTGCCTATGATGAATGGAGAGAAAAAAATATTTACTTCATCCCCGCCGGATAATTGGCCAATTAATTTATAACTTTATCATAGTTTAAGTTCCTCATTATTTTATATGTTCCCTTTGCAGTATTATTAGTATCTCTGAATTGGTATGATTTTTTAGTACAAAGTAATGAAAGGAAGTTTTACTGTTATTGCATTATGGGTAAGTATCTACTATTATTTTAATAAATATATATTATTTAAGGAATATCCAATGGCAGATAAAACATATAATCCAATGAACGAACCACGTTATAGTGGAATCCCAACATTTATGAGAACACCTTATACAACAGATTTTAAAAACCTTGATATTGCATTTGTGGGTGTGCCATATGATGGTGCAGTAGAAGCAAGATCCGGAACCCGTATGGGGCCAAGGCAAATTAGAGATATGTCCAGTATGATGAGATCAATTCATCATGTAACAAGAATTAATCCTTATGAATTGTGCAAAGTTGGAGATGCAGGGGATGTACACTTCGAGCAAATATTTGATGTTAAGGCCAGTCATGATGATATAACTGCATTTTATCAGAATCTTGATAAAGCTGGTGTTACACCAATTAGTGCTGGTGGAGATCACTCCATAACCCTTCCTATAATGAGAGCTTTAGCAGCAAAAGGTCCTATAGGAATGGTACATATTGATGCACATACAGACTGCTGTGACGAAGAGATGAACTCAAAGTATAGTCATGGAACACCATTTCGAAGGGCAGTGGAAGAGGGGCTTCTCGATCCAAAAAGAACAATTCAAATTGGAATAAGAGGTGCTGCAAATTCAGACGAATGCTGGGAGTTTGGTGTTAAACATGGTATTCGAATAGTATATATAGAAGAGTTTACAAAACTTGGTGTTAATAAAGTAATAGAGGAAGCACGCTTTATTGTTGGAGACAAGCCTACATATATCTCATTTGATGTTGATGGTATTGATCCGGCTTTTACTCCGGGAACAGGTACTCCGGAAATAGGAGGGTTAACTACTATTGAAGCACAGGCAATAATCCGTGGACTTCGGGGCATAAATCTTATAGGTGCGGATGTAGTTGAGGTTTCACCACCCTTTGATTCTTCCGGAAACACTGCTCTGGTGGCAGCCACTATGATGTATGAAATACTGTGTATTATGGCAGAATTTGTTGACAAGAACAGAAAGATTTGATCATCCTGTTATTTAGATCAATAATTGGTTTCAAGTATAGATATAAATAGATTTTTTCTATAGTTTTGTACTTATGAAAAATACACTAAAAATATCCATATTAATAATCCTTCTTCTCTCTTTAGTTCTTGTTACAAGTTTTGCAGCGGGAAAAGAACGGCAGAGTAACCCGGTTGCAGTTTTCAATACAACTATGGGTACTATAGAAATTGAACTCTTCCAGCATGCGGCACCACAAACAGTTGCTAACTTTATAGGTCTTGCAGAAGGTACAAAACCTTTTACTGATCCAAAGAGTGGCTCTGAAGTAAAACGGAAATATTTTGATGGTTTAATATTTCATAGAGTTATAAAAGATTTTATGATTCAGGGAGGCTGCCCTCTTGGAACCGGAACTGGTAATCCCGGGTACACATTTAAAGATGAAATAAATGCCGATTCTTTGGGATTAAATGATATAAAAGCGCTTTCTCCTCA
>DAOVSY010000604.1 GCA_030633365.1 Spirochaetaceae bacterium
AAATAAAGACAAGGAACTTTGTAAACTCTTCCACTGGACCTACAATTAAGAAATGAGTTACAAAAGGATTTATACCAAAACCAAGACCAGTCAGACTAAACAGAATATTTTCCCAAAGGGGATACATCATAGATACAAGTATTGTATTCAAAATACTCCCTGTTACAATAAACCAGAAGAGCCTGTGCTCATTTTTTTTATCTACTGTAAAAGCATCCAGATGATGCAGGTACTTTCCCCATGCAATAAGTACAAGAGTATTTATTATTAAAATTAGCAGTAATTGAATCATTACTTATAACCTCTTCAGATTATTCTCTCTCTGCTGCAGCTCATCCATATAAGTATCTACATTCTCCATAATTCTCAAATTGGTTTTGGTCCAGACTGTCCTTATATTCTCCATAGTCATCTGCTTAATTTCAGGTTCAATAGGAGCATCCTGCACCTGCTGGAGTTTTTCCGTAAGCATGGTTCCTGCCTTAATAAGAGTGTTTGATATTTCATCTGAGTGAGAAAGACCAATATCCTTCATAAGCTGAAGCTGATCCTTTTCCAGAATCATAATCGCCTTTTGAGCCTCCAGAGCAATAGTTTTTGACTCAACATCCTTCCTTGCGAGCAGGTAATTCTGAAAAGAATCCAGGTGATGATTTATCTCATCCTGCTTAGCCGTATAAACTGCTCTCATAAGCTGTTTTTTGGATTTATATTTATCCATAATTGTCAGAGTCTGATTGTTATCAATATTCTGCAGCTCTCTTGCAAAATCCTTCTGATTTGTTAAATCCCTTGGTGTATACTTTTCTAATGCACCTGAATTACTGTTTTCTGTTGCCCAGTTTCCCATAATTTTCTCCCTTGGTTGCATGGCCGAGCAGGAAGCTTGCTTCCGACCAGGCTTAAAAATACTTAATGTAATCTTTCCAATTTCCGCATTATCCTCTCAATAAAATCCCTATTTTGGATCCTCCCTTCCATAATTAAGGACTGTGCTTTGAGATATTTATTAAAAACCATATATTCACTGTTCATTTTTATCTGCCTTACTGCATCAAGCTTGTAGGACAGTATATTTTCTCTTCTTATTTTCAGACTCTGAATTTCAATAATCCTGGGGTACATATTTTTTGTTATAACTCTATCAGGGCGAGCCCCATCCTCAAGTTTAAGATATAAAGCAAGACTACTAACAAAAGACCTGTAAACTGTCTTAATCCTTCTTCTGTTCTCATAATTTAAAGCTACTGCATTCTTTTTCGTAATTCCTGAAGCTAATAGCAGATTATGTGTCAGCCATCCGGTATTTCCAAAGCTTGCGAGTACTTTTAAATCATCACTACTACAGGCTATACCAAACCACACAGCATACAGCTTTCCAATAATTATCCCCTGGAGTTTCTTCATCCTTTCGGATCTGAGAATGCTGCATTGTGTTGTATGAGAAATATGGATTATACCGCAGGAATCTTCTTTGTCTTTGATATTTACAGCTGAAATGAACATCTTCACAGGTTCTAAATCCGGCATTAAAAGTGCTGATTTAAGATAAGCTCCAAACACTCTCCATTCCGGCCGTACCACACTGGATATGAGAAGGATATCTCTTATGCAAACAGATATTTCATAAATACCATATCCAAATACCCGGAAGGTTAGCCTCCCAATAGCAAGGGTATATGTAATTGAAATCCTTGTTTTAGC
>DAOVSY010000550.1 GCA_030633365.1 Spirochaetaceae bacterium
ATGAACAAGACAGCAAGTTCTATGATGAAGCTTTTATGGAGGTCTTTACAAACAAAAAAATAGTAAAATCTCTATTAGAAGGTTTTGTTAAAGAACAGTGGGTGGAATTAATAGACTTTACCAGTATGAAAGCAAAAAAATCTGTATTTAAAGGAATAGACGACAGCAAAAAGGAGAGTGATCTACTACTAAAATTTGAGCTTAAAAAAGGAAAACCAAATAATCTCTATATTTTTATACTACTTGAGTTTCAAAGCAAAGCAGAACCTATGATTCTACGCCTGTTTGAATATCTTTCCAGAATATACAGAAAGCAGAAAACTGAACTTAATTTCCTAAACCCGGTAGTTCCAATAGTAATATACAATGGCAGGACGAAATGGAAAGAAAAAACTGGTTTTATTGAACAATTTACGAATCTTCCAGCTGACATACAAAAATATATTCCTAATTTCAGATATATTCTAATAGATGTAGCCAGATTTAGTGATACATTGCTTCTAAAATTAAAAGATGCAGTGTCATTTTTCTTTTTACTGGATAAAACCGAAATAAAAAAAAAGGATACAGCTGCAAGGAGAATTATAGGAATTCTTAAAGAACTAAAAAGTGAAGATCCTGAGATATTTAAACTCCTGGGACGTTATATTTCTGGTTTATTACGGTACAAAGGTGTAGAAATAGTTACAATTAATGATTACATTAATGAAAGAGGTAAAAGTATGCTGGCAGAAAGTTTAGATGAATGGAAGGAAGAAGGCAGACTGGAAGGTAAATTAGAAGGTAAATTAGAAACAGCAAAGAATATGCTCATCGAAGATATGGATATAAAAATGATAAGCCATATTACAGGACTAAGCATCTCTGAAATAGAAAAACTTAAATTATTATAAAAGCAGGAAGCTTCTATAAGGACAAATATTTATCTCTTTACAAGCTTCTTTAACTCTGCAACTTTCTTATCAAGAATTTCGTTATAGGACTCACCTTCTCTGTTAACAACAGATCTTCTGTTAATTGTATAAGGCTTTAAAATAACAGGATCAGGATTTACTCTTATAAGCCGTTCCCAGTCACTCCTCTTACGATGGGAATTCGGATAGGAATAGTTGTAATTATGCTTTTGGTCAGGTAATGCAGACTCGAACTGTAAACTACTGGTATTAAATTGGGCAATGAGCTTTTTTCCTGTAGATTTATCACTAATAACCTTATTTAAAGCTGTAACATGTCTTTTTCTTAAGGAATTAGGAAGTTCACTTACACCTTTGTTCATAAGCTTGATACCTTCCGGCGTATTTCCATTTAGATACCTTGCCAGACCATAATAAAATTTACCCAAAGGACTGGATGGTTTTAATTTATGAGCAGCTTTAAGAAATTTTTCTGCCAGATGATACTTTCGAACATAAATTTGAAAAATTCCCATTCGTTTATTTAATTCATAACTATCAGGATATTTATTTAAACCCGACTTTAAAGCAGGAATAGCAATTCTGTAGTCTTTCAGGCTGTAGGATTTATAAGGAGATTTATCCCTTACATAACGGTAGATCATGATAAATAAACCAAGGGTTACTACCTTAATTAAAATTGCAAATAACACAAAACCATAATCTAAAAAGGTATTGAATGCTCCATGAAACATGGAAGCAACCATAATAAATGGCAGAACATAATACCAATCCCGTGATTTAGTTTTTTTATTTGAAGTATACACAGCCGATGACCATGCAAATCCCCATAAAGCAGCATAGGTAACATGCCCTATAATTGAAAGAATGGATCGAACAAAAAGCAGACCAAGCCCGTAATCCATAGCATAGAAGAAGTTCTCCATTAAGGCAAAGCCAAGAGCCACTGATGCTGCCTGTAGAATCCCGTCCCGGGGTTCCTTGATTGATTTAAACATTCCTGCAAGTGAAATGAAGATGAGGAACTTTGTAAACTCTTCAACAGGTCCAACTATAATAAAATTTGAGACAAAAGGGTTATTACCATAGGCAAGATCAGTCAGACTGAAGAGAATATTTTCC
>DAOVSY010000577.1 GCA_030633365.1 Spirochaetaceae bacterium
CTATATTTTCAGATAGATCAGGATTTTCACTTACTAAAATTTTTACTTTTTGTTATAAAAAGTATCAGCGTTCAGATAATATCTTTACTATATTACTAATATACACCTCAAATGTAGGAATCACTAATATAATAAAATTTTTATAAATATTCTAAATATCAACTCCAGTTCAATATTTGATATGTAATAAATACAGCAGCTAAAGCACTGTCATAGTAAAACACATTATCTTCCATCTGATCAAAAGAAATATTTTGGGATTCTGCCAGGACAGCTGCCCTTAAATTTTTTACCGGGTCTGAGAAATGCGATAAATCATTTTTACTGCTTAATGACTTAAAACAGAATTCCCAAATCTCCTGCCAATTCCCTTTTTTAAACCAGCCCTTTAAATCTTTATGGCTTTTATAGAAAAAATCAAGATCCCTGGTTTGATCAAGAAAATTTTTTAATCCTTCACCGCTTTTCATATTTTTAGATGTATAAATGTCTGCCAAATTTGGTTTGAAATCCAGTAGGTCGGAAATAAGTGAATAGTAGGTTTGTTTAAACATGCCCGAATTAATACTGTTGGCATCCTTAAATGTATTTAAAAAAATCATTCCTGTTTTGTCCATGTTTCTAAGGGCAATAAGATAATTAATCTTATCCCATGCATTTTTAGCCCCTTGTGCCTGCTGGCGAATTTTGGACAAGGAGGAGACATGACCAATTCGGCTTAAAGATTTTGCAGTATTTGATAGTACAGAAATATCTTTACTTTCAAGAAGCTTTAATAATAACTGTTCTGTCTCTGTTCCCGGATATGAACCAAGTGCAAATATTGCTTTTAACTGATGATAAGATCCCGGATCAGACGCTTCTTTAAGAATATCAGGAAGTAGAATTGAGCGGGGATTACTAAAAAGAGTTTTTAAAACTTCTCCCTTTCCTGAAGATAATGGTGAAGCCAATATAGAATGAAGTTCCTCAGTAGCAACAGTTGTCTCATTCCTGCTTATGGATAGAAGTACCGTTTTTTTCTTGACAGGATCTTCCGTAGCATTAAGTTTACCAATATCCATATATGCTTTCATCCCTTCAAAGGAAAATAGAATAGCAGCAGTTTCACGGGCAGACAGGCTCCCCTTATCAACAAGAAGGAAACTAAGAAAGACCAATATCAGGCTAAGGATCATTGCAAAAGAAAATAAATAACTATAGCTATTGAACAATATCAAACCGGAGCCCTGTCCTGAATCAATTAATAAACCAGCTGTAATACCTATAAGTAAAGAAAAGAAGGCAGTTACAAAGTTTGTCATTGAATTATAACTAAATGCTTCACTCTCCGGCATAGAATTAACTAAAACACGGGAAACCAGAACATTTCCGGACCATAAAAAGAAATTTGTAAAAAAACCAAGAAGAAAAAAGATATAAACAGGAAGATCACCGGAACTGGAAACAGGAAGTAATATCCAAATAATAAATGATACTGCCAAAAAAATATTCATTCCAATTAATAAAGGACGACTTCCCATTCTGTCTGCAAAAGTCCTTGCAAATAATCCTGACAGTATAATTGAAAGCGCCATAACCATGGAGTAAAGAAAAACCAGGTTTGAGTTAAATCCTGCTTCTATACGTATAAAAGCAACTGTCAAACCATTTAAAACAATAACTGATACAGTTACCCATTTTAAAATAAGAGGATAGCGTCTGTCCTTCCTTCTAAAAGACTCCTTAAGTATAACAAATATATTTCGTCCTTTTTTATATTCAACTTTTTCTCTACATGGAATTTTTTTTAATTGTACAGCAGCAGCAGTATTAAAAAACACACCAAAAATTTGAAGCAGTAAAATCCCTATTATCCCGGAAAAG
>DAOVSY010000517.1 GCA_030633365.1 Spirochaetaceae bacterium
CTGTCATAATTACCGGCTACATTATTAACAAAGGGGTATTCATTAAAAAATTCAATGCCTGTTTTTTCATTCAGACCATACCCTGCTTTATGATTCTCATTAACCATATCAACAAAATTGATTGACATCATATCCAAATTCTGTATTTCGGATCTAAGATCCTGATCTCTTAACTTGACAAAAGAGGCAAGCTTTCCTCCTAACAGATAGACCTCTGAATCATTTGCAGCCCAGTTTACAGTTGAATACCCTTCATTTAGAGGATCCGGTTCTGCAGTAAGTAGAGAAACAACCCTTCCCTGAATAAGGTGAAATCCTCCTGTTGTTATAGTAAATTCATCAGGATCTCTATTGTCAATTGAAATTTCCATAAGACCGGATAATTCTTTAGTAAATAAATCTCTACGGTCAAGAAGATCATTTGGATTATCTCCCATGGCTTTAACTTTAACTATCTGTTCATTAAGATTACTTATATTTGTTAATATTCCATTAATACTGTCTACAGTAGCAGTAACCTCTAACTCAAGCATATCTCTAATATCTTTTAGTCCACGATACTGATTATGTATACTCCCTACAAGGGTCTGACCACGCTGAATAACAGCCTGTCTGCTGGCAGTTTCTTCCGGTCTTAGTGATAAGTCCTGCCATGCCTCCCAAAATTGATCCATATGGCTTCTAAGGGATGTTTCTGCGGGTTCATTGTATACCTGCTCTACCATAAGTAAGTATTTGTCTCTGGCTTCCCAGTATCCTCTGCCATTGGCCTGACTTATAATCCTTCCCTGTAAAATTTGATCATGCACCCGTTCTATACTTGTTACAGAAACACCCTGGCCTATTTGTCCAGGAGTGGCTTCCCGGTTAAGTCCAGGGACATAGATGGGATCAAATGATCCAAGCTGGATTCTCTGTCTGCTGTATCCTTCTACAGATGCATTACTAAGGTTATGACCTATTGTTGTTAAACCAGTAGTATGTGCTACAAGGCTTCTTTTTCCTATTTCAATTCCTGCAAAAGTGGACTGCATATTGTGCTCCTTAAACTAAACCTATAGTTTTTTATTTAATACCATAGGATTGTTATCTGCTTCTTTAATTATTCCAGATCTGGAGTATAAAGAACCCCTTCTATTTGGATATATCTCTTTAAGTGTTTGTTTCATAATTCCGGTTACTGTTCCTACGTATGTATCAATCCGCCAGTTCATATTTTGAAGATTTAATACAGAAAGTTTAAGTTTTCTGTAGAGATCATTTATTTTGATTTTTTTGTCCGATTCCATGTTAACAGTAAGGTGATAGAAATGAGTATCTCTATCCTCCCCTAATTCCTCTCTTAGCAGTTCAACACAAGCTGCCCTTTCTTTATCAAGGCTTTCAATAGCCAGGGAAATATCCTTTGTCTGATTGATAGAAGTCTCAAGAGAGTCCCAGTTATTTGCTATGACAGAATCAAGTATAGAGTTTTCAACTTTTGTAAAACTATCTACAAGCTCTATTTCTTTTTCAAGTATTTCAATTAGCTGCTCAGTATTTTCCAGTGATTCCATCATTTAGGCACACTCCCCTTAACTCTATAATCGGTCTTAAAAAACTGGAGTTTAGAACTATATTAATAACTAATAACTGTTAGCTGGAAGTGTTGACTCTATATATTATTTTTCCTATATTATCTTCACAAAGAGAATTGAGGAGGAATGATAAAATGGGGATGTACTATTATAATTAATTAGAAATAATTTCCTTTTTATCATTCAGCGGCAGAGACTTTCCGTGGATTGGTTGTAACTAAGCTTAAAATATACATCTAAGGAAAGTGCTCGAAAGCGTTATAGGAGAAATATATGACAACAGATAAAGATCTGATTATTATAGGTGCCGGCCCTGGAGGCATGGCAGCAGCACAGTACGGTGCAAGAGCAAACCTAAAGGTTCTGGTTATTGAAGAACTGGCTCCAGGAGGTCAGGCATTAAATATAAGTGATCTGGAAAATTATCCTGGTATTCCTGATCCTATATCAGGCTTTGATTTCTCCCAAAATATGGAAAAACAGGCAGCAGCCTTTGGAGCAGAATTTCTTACAGCCTCAGCTACAGAAATAAAAAAAAATGGAGATCTGTTTTATATTACTACATCCAAGGGTAATTACAGTGCTTACACTGTAATACTGGCAACAGGTGCAAAACACCGCCTTTTAGATATAAAAGGTGAAAAAGAGTTTTCAGGACGTGGTGTTTCCTATTGTGCAAGCTGTGATGGTCCATTTTTTAAAGATAAAAAGATTCTTGTTGTGGGAGGGGGAGATTCAGCCTGTGATGAAGCTTCTTTTCTATCACATTTAAGTAAAAAAATAGTAATGGTC
>DAOVSY010000626.1 GCA_030633365.1 Spirochaetaceae bacterium
TGCCCTTTATTATAAAAATATTGGTATAGAGTCTATAACTGGAGAGACTATAAGAGATACATATGGAGATTTAGTTATGTCTCCAGAAAACCAAGATGAAGTTCAGTATTTTGAACCAGCAGTATTTTCTGCAAGAACTAAAAAAAGTGCGGAAATTAATTTGAGGATTTTTGCAGATTTTTTAAAGAATGAGCAGGCTATTGTAGAAAATATGAATTATAAAGATCCTGCAAAAATTGAACGTACTCTTGTAATAATTAAACCGGATAACTGGAAGTATGCAAGTTCCAGACCTGGTACAATAATTGATATGTTTTCAAGAACAGGTTTAAGACTGATTGGTTGTAAAATACAGCAGATGTCTGTAGCTCAGGGACTTGAATTTTATGGTCCCGTAAAAGATGTTCTTGTAGAAAAACTTGGACCTGTTTTTGGTAAAAAGGGAAAAGAAGCACTTGAAGATAAGTTTGATATAAAGCTTTCTGATGAATCTTTTAAAATGATTACTAATTCATTTGGGGCAGAATATGCAATAGATCAGTTTAATCAGATTATTGAGTTTATGGCTGGTACAAAACCACCTGAATGTCCTTCAGAAGATCTTGAAAAACCTGGTAAGGTTAAAAGTATGGTATTAATCTATGAAGGTGCAGATGCTGTTAATAAAATTCGTGATGTACTTGGTCCTACAGACCCTACTAAAGCTCCGGGTGGAACAATTAGAAGAGAGTTTGGCAGTAATATTATGGTAAATACAGCCCATGCTTCTGACTCTGCTGAAAACTGCAAAAGAGAGATGGGTATAGTCCGAATTATGGAAAATAATTGTTATAATCTAATGGAAGAATATCTTTCCGGTATATGAGTTTAATCTCTTATACTGAATTCACATCCGCAGTAGTTCTGGCGATAAAGTCCATATTCCTTGCTGAGTTCAACACTTCTTAAGAATCCATTTTTCTTTTTGAAGTTAAACTCCATAAATCCGGGGAATACGGATGCAATATCAAAAATTACTTTTGAATTTTTATATGGACCAAGGGTAAGGGTTGTTGTAAATGCCGTAAAACCCAGTTCTTTTGCCTTTTCTGCGGCTCTTTTTAAATTAAATTCGAAACAAAGACTGCATCTGCTTCCACCTTCCTTCTCTTTTTCGTGTCCTTTTACATATTTTCTCCATTGTTCATGATCCCAGGAGTCTGTAACTAATGGCACATTCCAAATATTTGCCAGCTTATTGGCAGATTTCAGTCTTTTTAGATACTCGGATTCCGGATAAATGTTGGAATTTGAATAAAACAAGGTAATATCCCAACCCTCTTCTATTAATCTTTCTCCTGAAGGGGATGCACAGGGTGCACAGCATGTATGTAGTAATATTCTCTTGTTCTTCATAAGCCTCTTGACTAAAAATCTCTCTAATCATACACTTCACTACAATATGTTAGTAGAAATAAACAGTAATTGTCTGTTAAATGGCAGTTTAGTTAAGAAAGAATTAGTAATACTATCCTCATTTGTCGTAGTCCAGGGAAGATCCTTTCTATCTTCTTCTGTTTATGTAGACAGTATGTAGGAAAA
>DAOVSY010000612.1 GCA_030633365.1 Spirochaetaceae bacterium
GAACATAATGCAGATGAATACTGGAATGTAGCATGTAGAGTTATTAAGGTTGCTTTGTCCCAGGCAAAAATAGACCCTGCAGAAATTAAGGGAATTGCAGTGTCCTCAGCTTTACCTTCTATGGTTTTAGTTGGGAAGGATGGAGAACCTCTTGCAAGATCATATAATCTAATGGACAGGAGGGCTGTCAAACAGGTAGAGGAAGTGCGAGAAAAACTTGGAGAAGACAAGGTTTTTTCAATTTCCAAAAATCGTCTTGATGATCATCCAATAATAGTTAATCTATTATGGGAAAAAGAAAACAGACCTGAAATCTTTTCCAAAATATACAAGGTTCTTACAATAGATGGCTACATTGCTTCAAAGTTAACTGGAAAATTTACCTGTCATTATTCCGGAGCACCATTTTATGGAGTGGCTTACAATCTGGAAAAAGAAACTTTTGATAGTGAAATTTTAAAAGAACTGGATATCCCTGAAAATATATTTCCTGAGCTTTTTGCCAGTGAAGATATTATTGGTTCAGTTCTTCCTGCTGCTGCTGAAGCTGCTGATCTTGTTGCCGGTATTTCTGTTGCTGCAGGACAGGTTGATTGTAATGCAGGATGGGTTGGCGCCGGGGCTATTGGTATTGGTGCCTGTCAGATGAATCTTGGGACTGCCGGGAATTTTGGAATAGTTCACGACGGCTCCTATTTTGATCCTGCAATGATAAATTTTGCCTACACAACAAAATCCAATAAAGAGTTTGTTACTGTTCCAACTACCACAACAGGTGGTCAGTTAATTCGCTATATGAGAGATAATTTTTATATGGCAGAGAAAGAATCAGAGAAAAAAACAGGTATTGATACCTACGATATTATAAATAAAGAGGCTGAAATAATTCCCCCGGGATCGGAAGGTTTAATTATGCTTCCTTATCTAATGGGAGAACGAACACCTATCTGGGATGTTCATGCAAGAGGTACTCTTTTCGGACTGTCACTGAATCATACCCGAGGGCATGTTGTCCGGGCAATGATGGAAGCAGTTGCCTATGCCCTTTATGATTCCTATAAAATTCTTGAAGAAGCTGGAATGAGTATTACTCCTCCCCTTATTTTAAATGAGGGTGGTGCTAAAAGTAAATTATGGAGGCAGATTATTACAGATGTATTTAACATTCCAACAGCTTTAGTTGAAAACCGAACTGGTGCCCCATATGGTGATGCCATTCTTGCAGGTGTAGCAACAGGAGTGTTTAAGGATTATTCAATAACTAAAGAGAAAGCCCGCTATATTGATCGATTGGAGCCGAATGCAGAAAATCATGCATTGTACATGGAATATTTTGATCTTTATAAATCCCTTTATGAACATATTAAAGAAGATTTTAAAACCCTTGCTGCCTTAAGAGAAAAAAGTAGCAACCATAGGAGATAATAATAACATGGAATTAATTAAGAAACTAAAGGAACGAACAGAGGCTGGGAATCCTATAAAAGTAGGAATTGTCGGATGTGGACAAATGGGTTCAGGTCTGGCACATACTATCGGGAATATAGATGGTATGGAAATAGCTGCTATTGCAGATATAGACCCGGAGAAGGGAATAAAAACATTATGTGACATGGGACATTCGCGAGAAGATATAGTTGTAACCGATTCTCCTTCAGTTGCCAGTGATGCAATAA
>DAOVSY010000143.1 GCA_030633365.1 Spirochaetaceae bacterium
AAAGACTTATCTTCGAAATCCAATCCGTCAATAATATTTCCATATCGACAGTCAAGACCCCGTTTGGTTCCATAGTGCATCATCATATTAGCCATATCTATACCGACAACTTTAAAATCCCTGTTGACCAATGCCTGGGAGAGGGCTCCTGTACCACAGCCTGCATCCAGAATAAGGCTGTTATCGGGAATGTCTAATTTATCAATATTCTCAGACAAAATTTCAGAATAATTCCTGACCTGGCTTTTAAAAAACCAGTTATAACCAGGAGCAATGATGTTAAATAATAGTTTATGATTTTTAAGATTCATATGTTAGATTATAATTGAAATTTTAAACATGGACAATATTATTTTTAATGGTGGCAGTTTAATAACATTCTCATTAATTTTTAGGTTATTATAAAAATAGTTTTGCTACACCAATTTCAACTATGAAAAAAGGGATAGCTATTACCACTATCCCTTAAACTGAATTATCAGTACTTGTCTAAATAATGCTGCTATTGATTTTTAATTACAGCATTGGCTTCTTTTACAGCCTGTGCAACTGCTGCAGCTACATCAAGATCCTCTTCCAGATAAATCTTGTCTATCAGGTTCTTTAATGCTCCGCCTCTAACTTCACTCCATATCGCTGTCTTAGGTTCATGCATTGCATATTGAAGCTGCTCGAGAGCTACACCTAAATATGGCTTATCATTAAGATCCATAAAATGTTTAGCTGAGTATCTTGTTGGAAGATAACCGGTCGCTTCAGACCAGGCTGCAGTTTGCTTTGGTTCTGAAAACCAGCGTAAAAATTTCCATGCAGCTTCCTGCTTTTCAGGCGAAACATTTTTTATAATAGCACCGGAAGTTCCTCCAAATGGTACGGAGAACTGACCACTCTCAAATTTAGGCATAAAAGTACTGCCTATATTTTCTTTGGGTACACCAAATTCTGCTCCCTTTTTAATATTTCCTCCCATATCTCCTGTAGAACCGGTGTACATAGCTGAATTACCATTTACAAGATCGTATTCTGAATTGATCCAGTACTGCCACCCTGATCCTCCATAATGGACGAATGATGACTCATCTTTCCATACAAGATCATGATGATACTGAAACACTTCAATTGCTGCAGCTGTGCCGAAGGTTGCTACTGTAAAATCATCGTTAAAGAATTTTACACCATTTGAGCGTAAAGCTGAAATCATAAACCATGGGTTATGAAGAGGTTCAAAACCCCACTTTGCGTCTCCAGATGCTTTAAGTTTTATTGCAGCTTCTCTTAAACCTTCGTATGTTTCCAGTTGAGAAACATCAATATCATTTTTAGCAAGGATATCTTTTCTATAGTACAGTATAGGGGTCGATCGCACCATGGGCAGTCCATATACATTTCCATCAACTGTTGTTACATCAATGAAACCCTGAACATAATCGTCTTTTACATCCTGAAAGTCAGATCGTGCCATAAAATCGTTCATAGATAAAAGAACACCCGCATCTGCCATTTTCCAGAGATTGTCATCAGATAACTGAGCTAAAGCAGGGGCTGTATTGGAAGCAATAGCTGCCGTCAGTTTTTGTGCAAGGGCTGTATAATTGGGCATAAAAATTGGTTCAACAATTACCTCATCCTGACTTCTGTTGAAATCGACAATAAATTTTTCAAATATCTTACCATTATCACCTGATAATCCATGGTAAAATTGAAAAAGAACAGGTCCTGTTGAAACTGATTCCTTTTCCCCAGCTGCGAAAACTGCAATACTTAATACGAAAAAAAGCATTACAAACAAAGTAATAATCTTTGTTTTTTTCATCTTTCTACTCCTTAAAGTTTTTATATATAAAAGTTAAAAACTCTTATAAACATAGTGTTAAAGTATCCGGGTTTCCTTTCTTTATCCCTTCATCCCGGAGGTTGCAAATCCCTGTATTAAATATTTTTGAGTTATCAAAAATACTATAAGCAGAGGTAAAATTGCGACTGTATTTCCAGCCATAATAAGAGGCCAGTCCGTGTTTCCCCCCTCTGAGCCGACAAACCTTGAAAGCCCCAGGGATATTGTTCTTACTTTATTTGTATTGGTTACAATCATTGGCCAGAAATAGTCGTTGTAATGATAAATAAAGCTGAACAGTGCAAATGTGACAAGGGTAGGATATGCATTGGGAATCATCACATTCCGTATTCTGCTTATATGTCCTGCGCCATCGATACGGGCTGCATCAATAAGGTCTTTTGGTATTGTTTTAAATGCCTGTCTTACAAGAAAAATTCCAAATGCTGATGTAAAGAACGGTACAATAAGCGCATAAAATGTATCAATCCATCTCAGTTTTGCAAGCATTAGATATACAGGTAGAAAGGTCATCTGGTAAGGAACCATAAGGGTACCTATAATGACAAAAAAGAGAACATCCCTCCCCTTATATTTTAATACAGAGAATGAATAGGCTGCAGTAATGATAAAGAACTGTTGTATAATTACAACTGAAGTTGCAACAAACAGTGTATTAAGAATATATTTTACCATTGGAGCGGCGGCGAAAACATGTGGATAATTCTCCCACATAAACTTCTCTGCTATCCATTTGGGCGGAAATATCCATACTTCGGCAATTGTTTTTACTGAAGTTGTAACCATCCATAAAAATGGTATTGCAACAAGCAGGCTGAAAGAAATTAATATAATATTACTAATAACACCGATTAAGATTGAATTAGCTTTTCTTGTTTTTAATAACATCTGTTTATGTCTCCCTTTTTCAAATCAACCATAATAGACCCATTTTTTGCTGCCTTTGAACTGAAATACTGTTACAAACATCAGAATAATAAAGATAATAACGGCAATAGCTGAAGCGTATCCAATTTTAAAATACTCAAAGGCATTTTGATACAGAAAATAAACCATGACATTTGTTGCATCTGCAGGGCCGCCTGAAGTCATTACCGATATCTGATCAAAAACCTTGAAAGAACTAAGGAATGAAGTTATTAAAACAAAGAATGTTGTGGGAGTTAAAAGAGGTAGTGTAATAGAACGAAATTTTCTAAAACCACTTGCGCCGTCCATTTCTGCAGATTCATAGAGGGATTCCGGGATATTTTGAAGACCGGCTAAATATAAGATCATATAGTATCCCATATCCTTCCATACAGTAAGGAAAATTATTGAAGGAAGTGCCATTTTAAAAGATCTTAACCAATTCAAGGGTGGTATTCCAATTAGCTGCAGAAAATAGTTGGCAAGGCCGAATTCAGGATTGTATATCCACATCCAAATTATTGCTACTACAACCATAGGAGTTATATAGGGGGAAAAGATCAGACTTCTGTAGAAGTTTTTTGCCCTTAATTTCTGATTTAAAATGACTGCAAGCAAAATGGCCAAAACCATAACTAAAGTTACCGAACCAATCGTAAAAAAGAAGGTGTTTTTTAATACCTTATAGAACAGAGGCGCTTTAAACAGTTTTACATAGTTTCCAAAACCTACAAATATAATATCCGGAGAGAGTAGGTCCCATTTTACGAAACTTAAAGTCAGGGACGAAATCATCGGATATATTATAAAAATTCCCAGGAATATCAAACTGGGTAATGCAAACAGATATCCAGCTAAAGCATCATTATTTTTCACTTCTGCGCTCCTGTGAAACTATTATTAGTTCCTATTTTTACTAGATCTTCTGTATTGATTAATTGGGTTAGAGTATTAATATCAAAAGACTGAGGGACATTAGCTTCTTTAATATCTTTTCCCACTAACTTATTATTTATTAAATATTCCTTTCCCATTTTTTCCTGGGTCCAGTTTAGAATGATATCCATCATAGGTGTTTCTACTTCAAGGATTTCAGCTATTCCTTTATAGATACAAAGCCCATGAGGAATATCTTCTGTAAAATATCGATTCTCAAAATCGGGAATCCAACCTCCCTCGCTCTCCTTCATAGGAGTACGGAAACCTTTGTAACCTGAATTTGTTCGAAATACTTGCTTCAAACTTGACAGATCTTCTATTTTACCAGGATATACACTGGATATACTTTCAGTTATAGGACGAATATCCTGTAGTAGTTTTACAGGAGATCTTTCTTCTATCTTTTTACAAATAGTTTGGAGTTCATCACTTACCCGTTGAATACAATCTGCAGAAAAGTCATCCATATCCTCATAAAAAAGAGGATTTTCTGTATAAACTTTTCCTTCCTTATAATCTCTGAAAAGACCATACAATCTGGCAGGATGTATAACAGCATTTGCAGGAAACAATGTTATTCCTAAAAAATGATCCAGAATATTTATTTCCAAACCAAATATTTCAGTAAATATTTTTTGAAGTTTTACTCTAATTTCAGTAGAGGAACGGTTGCAGGCAAAAGAAAGAGGAGTTTTTTGAACACGGACTTCGACCTCCTGACCATATTCCAGTATTCTACAGTTCCATGGCATAGGAACCATACTAAAAACTATAATATCATTATATTTTTTTCTTAAAATTCGTTTTAATACCCAATCAAATCCGCCCATTCCAGGTGTGGCGCCAATTATTGTTCCACTTGCTATATATGGTTCAATCTCAGTAAGCAGAGATTCATAAGCCATTGAAGGTACGGGCATTATGATTAAATTTGAGTCTGGAATTACATCTGCAGCATTTCCTGAAATAACATCAGGCTTACCAATTACGATCTTTCCATCAGGCATATGAACTTTAATTCCATCATTTTTTTCTACACCCATACGCATTTTTTCTGCTGTGTCTGAAAAATTTGAAAATATACTGACTTTTTTTACAGCCTTATTATTACCTGAGGAAAAAAGCCCTGCCATTACATGGGCAGCATTTCCGCCACCGCAAATACAGACTCTTATTCCATCATCTAACGTATTTTCTTTCATATTTTCCTCTATAAGAATACCTGATTACCCAAGTAAAGGGGGAGTAATGACTCTAATTATCTTCGTATGTCCCTTGTATATATTTTTAAATAAATGGGGTGTAAATGCATTAAAATAGAAACTATCACCTTTTTCCAAAGTATATACTTCTGATGCAAGATGAATCTCAAGAGAACCATCCAGTACAAATATAAATTCCTGGCCAAAATGGCGACTGAAATCACCAGTATTTCCATTCTCTTCAAATTCAAAAATAGCCGGCTCCATCTGAATATATGGATCCTGAGGAGACAATAATCTTATTTCAAGACCATTGGAAAACTCTTTTAATTCCCTGCGTTCGTTCTTTCTTACAACAGGACTTTCCGAAGTATTTTTACCCTCACCCACAAGTGTTCCAATTGTTACATTTAAAACATCAGAAATATTTTTCAGAGTTGCAAGAGACGGCATGGCTCTGCCGCTTTCTATTTGTGATAAAAAACTTGCACTTACATCCAGCTTTTCCGCAAAAATAGAAAGAGTCATTTTTCTTATTTTTCTATATTGTTTAATTTGCTCACCAACTATCTTCATTCATCCAAGCCTAGCATATATTTCACATATGTCAAGTATATATTAATATTTTTGAAATTTATTAAGTATAAGTTAATTTTATATCAATAATATATAATATTTCATCCATAATTACCCTGGAAAGTATTTACAACCTTGAATATTCTATCAGACTCAAAACCTGATTTTTATATTGAAAACTAATATACAGTGATTTTATATGATGAAAAAACCAAATAGCAATATCCACATCTTGACTGGATAGTAGAATTAGAATATGTATTCTGCTATTATCTATTGGTAGTAATTTATTTAATAAGTCTCTTTAAAAATGGAGCAATAATGCGTAGAAAAGATAGAAATATAAAACCTTTTGATTTTGCAGAATATCCATTACTATTTGGTCATAGGGGTTGTTCCAAAGCTGCACCCGAAAATACACTGGCTTCATTCAAAAAAATACTTGATAATAATATTCCTGGAGTAGAACTGGATGTACAAATTTGTAAAAGTGGAGAAATAGTAGTTTTACACGATCAAAACCTTGTTCGTACTACAGGTTTCAATGCTCTTGTTTCCGAAACAAATTTGGAAGATATTAAAAAACTTGATACAGGGTCCTGGTTTAATGAATCCTATGCAGGTGAAAAAATCCCGACACTGGATGAAGTTTTCGAACTTCTGGGAAAAAATGTTTATTACGACATTGAAATCAAACAGAGAGACAGGAAGCATGGAGAATTTGAAAAAAAATTAGTAGAAAAAATTGCAAAATGGAATATAGGAGAAAGAGTTATTATCTCTTCTTTTAATCCAATTTCAATAATTGGAATCAGAGCAGCAAATCCTCTGCTAAACACTGCAATAATATATTGTTCAAAAGAAACAATCCCCTGGTGGCTTCGTAATGGGGCAGGGAAATATTTATGCCAACCCAATATTCTTAAACCTTGTAAACAAAAGGTAAGCCCCTTTACAATGTTCATTAATAATAAAATTCAGAAATATATGATTGTATCATGGACAATTGATGACCCTCTTATAGTACAAAAATATCTTAACCATGGTGTGGATGGAATTGTTACCAATGCACCCGAGGATATGCTGGATATTTTCCGAGAACGGTGGGATTCGTAAAATCCACGGAATGTTATACATAAGGGCAGCCACAAGGGTTTGCTGAAGGCTGGTCGGAACTCCGTTCCTGCTCGCCTATGCAACCACAGCAAATCCTTGTGGACTGAGGTTGCATAGTCGAGCAGGAAGCTTGCTTCCGACCAGACTGCCCCTACAATTAATTATATCCGTTCAAAATATCTTTTTAATTCCCATTCGGAAACATTTTTTTCGTATTCTTCCACTTCTAATACAGCATGTCTTACATAATGATCAACAATATCATCTCCAAAAATTTCCCGGGCTATTTTTGAATTATTAAAATTGTCTGCTGCTTCTTTTAAGGAACCAGGAACCTTAGGAAGGGATTCATCAGCATAAATATTACCTTTTTTTAATGTTGGCGGCTCAATTTTATGCTCCACACCATATAAACCTGCAGCAATAGTAGCGGCAAAACCAAGGTATACATTGGCATCAGCTCCAGGAAGCCTGTTCTCTATTCGAAAACCCTGTCCTTCTCCAATTATTCTAAAACTTGTTGTTCTATTGTCATAATCCCAGGCAATTCTTGTTGGAGCAAATGAGTCGTTACTAAACCTTTTATAGGAATTTATTGTTGGAGCAAAAAATATAAAAAATTCAGAAGCAAGAAGACTTAATCCCCCAAGGAAATACCTGAAAAATTCACTCTCTTTACCATTTTCAACAAAGACATTCTTTCCGGTTTTAATATCAACTATACTTGAATGAATATGGCAACTTGAGCCAGCATCAGAATCTGAATACTTAGCCAT
>DAOVSY010000549.1 GCA_030633365.1 Spirochaetaceae bacterium
GATTTTATATCTGGTTTATTGATGGATAGAATAAAAAGGAAAATGAGGAGATTATAGATGAGTGAAGAAAATTTTAAATGTAAAAACTGTGGAGGGGATCTAAGTTTTAGTCCCGGAACCCAGGCTTTAAAGTGCCCATACTGTGGTACAGAAAATGAAAATCCCGATTCTGCACCGGAAGTTCATGAAGAACTGGATTTTGAAAGTGCCAAAGCAGCATTCCAGAATAGTGAAGATACAATTGAGGTTCAAATAGAAAAATGTGCTGCCTGTGGTGCAGAAGTAACCCTGGAGCCAAATATTACAACAGCAAAATGTGATTTTTGCGGTACAGGTATGGTTGTAAGCGGTAAGAGCCATAAAGTTATGAAACCTCAGTATCTGCTTCCTTTCAGTATTACCAAAGATGCAGGTAAAAAAAGCTTTCGTGACTGGATTGCAAAAAGAAAGTTTGCGCCTAATGCGCTAAAAAGACAGGCCAGGTTGTCTGAACCTGTTCATGGAATTTATTATCCCCATTGGACATTTGATTCTCAAACAGAATCAAGTTATAAAGGGGAGAGAGGAACCCACTATACAGTGCAGGAAACACGGACTGACAGTGAGGGGAAACAAGTTACCGAAACTGTAACAAAAACACGGTGGTCAAGTGCAAGAGGCAATGTAAGCAGATTTTTTGATGATGTTCTTGTTGCTGCAAGTTCTACTTTAAAAAAGAAACTTACATCAAAATTAAACAACTGGGAATTCAGTAAAATGGTTTCCTACAATGATAAATATCTTAAAGGGTTTAAAGCAGAATCTTATTCTATAGAATTGGAAGAGGGCTTTGATGAAGCAAAAGTTGAAATAAATTCTGTTATTCGCAGTGATATAAGACGGGATATAGGCGGGGATGAACAGAAAATCCATAGAGTTGATACTGCATATAATGCAATAACATTTAAATACATTTTACTTCCTATATGGGTTGTGGTATATAAGTTTAAAAATAAGTACTACCAGGTTTTAATTAATGCAAGTACAGGCGAAATTGCAGGAGAAAGACCTTTCAGTATTGCAAAGATTATTGGTCTCATCCTGGCTATTCTGGCAGTAGGTGGAATTGGATATCTTATATATTACTTAGTTTCCAATGGGACTATATAAAAAAGCAGAGGAGAGAAGGAGCAGAAGAATGGAAAATTTAATTTTAACAGGTCCCGAAGCAGGGATAGCACTTTCAACTCTGGTTGCATTTAGTGATGATAACCCTTCCCCGGAAGAAGTTGCAGTAATGCGAAAATATTATAAATTTGAGGATGCTGAATCCTTTCAGAATAAGGTAGATTCAGCTGGTTTTAAATTCCCTGATGATTTCTCTACCCTTGAACCGGTAATTATGGAAACGCTAAAAAATCAGGATAAGGATTTTCAGTTAAGAACATTGGCAGTTTCCCTTGTTCTGGCACATTCAGATGGTGTCTTCGATCAGAATGAAATGAACGTTCTTAACAGGTTTTGTATAGGACTTGAACTTAGTTTGTCCGATGCTGATTTATTTTCAAAAAATCGGCTTAAAGAGATTGATGAAGTAACAGGGTATAGTGATTTTAAAAAGCTTGATAACTTATTATCTAACCTGACTATTGAGTTCTCTGTTGAAGAAGCAGGCGCCGCACTGTCCATACTTGTTGGTTTAAGTGATGATGATCCCTCTGATGAAGAGGCTGCTGTAATGCGTGAATATTTTTCGGTTCAGGTAATATCTTCTTTAATGGCCAAGGTTACAGATTCCGGAAATAAGTATCCTGAAGCACTCAAAAGTACTAAAGATAGTCTTTTCAAAACCCTTAGACGGGCAGACAGCAATGTTCAGAAAAAATATCTGGCAATTGCTTATAAGGTAGCTGGTGCTGATGGGGTAATTGACGATGCCGAGCTTGGTCTGATACAGGAATACTGTATGGAATATGGTATAGGTATTGTGGAATTAAAGGATTATTTTAAGGCCGATATTGCATAAACTATTGTTTTTATGGGCATGACCCCGTCGTA
>DAOVSY010000055.1 GCA_030633365.1 Spirochaetaceae bacterium
AACTACAGGGGCGGCGAAATCCCAATAACCTGCTACAAGAAATTAGGGAAATAGGAAACAGATGTGCATCCCTACCCGATATCGATCATAGATCTGCAGATGAAATACTCGGATACAATGAAAATGGTTATTGATACTTCTGCAATAATTGCAATACTATTTGGAGAACCGGAAAATGATCGTATAACAGAAGTTATATCAAAAAGTACAAAACGATTGATAAGTGCTTTTACAGCCCTTGAATGTGGAATAGTTATCGAAGCTAAAAAAGGTGAATCTGGTGGAAGAGAGCTGGATCTACTATTCCACAAATTAAATATTACAATTGTGAATATGAATGCAAAACAATATGAAATTGCAAGAACGGCATGGCGGCTATTCGGAAAAGGAAGACATCCTGCAAAGCTCAATACGGGGGACTGCTGTTCCTATGCATTATCAGCTTACTCGGGAGAACCATTGTTGTTCAAAGGTGATGATTTTTCAAAGACAGATATAAGTAGAGTTGAATACTAAATACTTCAACGATCTTATCCTTATCAATTTAAGATGCTAGTATACACAAATGAAATACAAATGCCTTATGATAGACCATGATGACACAACTGTAGACAGCACACCTTCTATTCACCACCCTGCTCACATAGAACAGATGAGACAACTGGGGAGATCACATGAGGCACTAAACCTGGAAAACTGGTTTAAAATAAACTTCCACCCTGGTCTGGTTCATTATTTTGAACATACTCTAACCTTTACCAAAGAGGAAAACAAACTCTGCTACAAAATATGGAGAGATTTTACAACTAGAGGAGACCATCCTCCATTTTTTCCCGGAATCCTAAAAATGCTGAGCCAATTTAGAATTGCGGGAGGAATAATTGTAGTCGTCTCCCATTCGGAACCCGATATTATTAAAACCCACTATAAACAGCAAAAAGAATTTCCAGGTCTTTTTCCTGATCGTATTTTTGGCTGGAATGGAAATCCAAAAGAAAATAAACCTGATATTTGGCCTGTTGTTGAAACTTTGAAGCAGTTTGATATTGAAAAAGAGGATATTCTTGTAATTGATGATCTAAAACCTGGAATAACTATGGCAATACAAGCAGGAGTAGATTCTGCTGGCGTAGGATGGAGTCAAAGTCATCAGATTCCGGAAATTAAAGCTGATCTTTCCGGTATTTGCACTTACTATTTTGAAAAAATTGAAGAGTTGGAAAACCTGATATTTACTGATAACTAAAATTTTAGATCCCATTAAATTCCTTTACGGCATCAATCATAGCAATAAAATTGGCTAGAGGTGTCCTTGCCTGAGTGTTATGAATTGTATTAAAAACAAAACCACCATCTTTTGAAAATATTTCACAGCGATCAAGTACTTCGGCTCTAACCTCTTCGGGAGTTCCAAAAGGGAGAGTTTGTTGTGTATCAACCCCACCGCCCCAAAAAACAATATCTTTTCCATATTCCTTTTTTAGAACTTTGGGGTCCATCCCTGTCGCAGAACACTGGACAGGGTTAATAATATCAAATCCTGAGTCAATAAACTGATCCATTAGGGTAATTACAGAACCGCAGCTATGTTTAAATGTTTTCCATGTTGTATTTTGATGAATCCACTTATTTATCCTTTTATAGTGAGGCATCCACAGATCAGTATATGAATCAGGAGAACAAAAGGTTCCAGTCTGTGTACCAAAATCTGTACCACAAATAAAAACCATATCCACATTATTCCCAACTCTGTTCCAAATCTGATCCAAATTCTTTAATGCAATATCCACCTGACGCTCAAAAACTTCATATACATAATCTCTACGCATAACTGTTGACATATACCATTCTGTTACAGATCGTATTCCCTTTGGGCGTTTTAATTGAACAGCTGGAACACAGGCAATATCGCCAAGGGATGTACCACCAAAAGAGGCTATTACGGCTCTTTCCGTTACACGTGCTCTTCCTGACTGAAGAGCAAAATGTTCAAGATCGTTTTGTGAAACAGGTCCAAACTCTTCAAGATTATTTTCAACATTTAGATTACCATCATCAATATCTTCCTGCCGTTCGATTGCATCAAAAAAGTAACCTCCTTCGGGCATAACAGCGCTGGGAGAAAAATTCATATCACCTTTTGGATAGATGAAAGTTTTATTTCCTTCGCTTACTGTAGTATTAAAATTACCAGGAACCAGAACTTCCAGACCATCAGGCATAACCCAGGACTTCCAGTTATCATTAGTAAAGCCGAAAAATGTTTCTCTGCCTATTACAGGTTGAACATCAACCCCCATGGCATTCTGAAGATCCTCATCTATGATACCCAGACACTGAAAGGGTTCATGTATCTTTACAGTCCTTTTTTCAAGTTTATAATAGTCACGAAGAGCAGATATGATACTTGCATGTATTCCTGTTACAGCAGTGCCACCGAAGTCTAATGGGATCCTGTCCGGCTGCTTATGATTTACACTTACCATAACACGTTCTTTTGATGTCATAAAATACTCCTCACCAATATAAGCTAAGATACTGATATCTTAAATTCTTTTTGTTTGCTTTAGCTGATCTATAAGTACAGCTATCAGTAATATCAAACCACGAACAACATACTGATAAAAAGCAGGAATATTCATAAGATTCATTGCATTTTGTATTGTTCCCATAATAAGAACACCTACAATAGCTCCAGCAATTGGAGCAATACCACCGGAAAGAGAAACCCCGCCCAACACACATGCGGATATTACATCCAGAGAGAATCCAACAGAAGTATTCGGTTGACCACTTGTCATTCTTGAAGCAAGAACAACACCGGCAAACCCAGCCATAGAACCCTGAAGTGTAAAAATAATTATCTTAATGCGATCAACATTTATACCAGCAAGCCTGGCTGCTTCAATATTCCCTCCAATAGCAAGAGTATTCTTTCCATATGTTGTTCTGTTAAGGAGTATTCCAAAAATAATAAACATTATCACTGTAATCCAGATAGGATTGGGTATACCAAGAATCCTGCTGTTCCCAAGAACAAAAAATCGTGCATCTGAAATACCGACAGCACTGCCTCCGGAAACTATAAAGGCAAGGCCATGAACAATCTGCATCATTGCCAGGGTTGTTATAAGTGCATTAATTTTTGCTTTTGCTATAATTATTCCGTTTAAAAAACCAATAACTCCTCCACCGATAATTCCGGCAATAATTCCAATAAGAATACTTCCTGTTGAATTTATAACCATAGCAGCCGTAACTCCCGAGAAGGCAACTATAGCCTCAACAGACAGGTCAAAATCTCCGGAAGCAAGAGCAAAAAGCATAGTCATTGCTACCATTCCAACCATAGAAACCGACAGCGCCAAACCAATCATATTTCTGACAGTAAAAAAATAGGGAACAAAAATCGAAAGAACAATAAATAATCCTAAATAGATTATTATCATCCCGGAACTTTCCCACAAAGATTTGAGGAATTTATTATTTATACTCATTCCCAGTTTCATGCTTTTAGATCCACTCATTTCAACTCCTTAATTCTTCAATCATTTATCGGTAGAGCATGGGACAGAATTATTTCCTGAGAGGCATCATCTCTATTAACCGATTCTACAAATTTTCCTTCTCTCATAACAATTATTCTATCTGCCACACCAAGCACTTCAGGAAGATCACTGGAGACAAAAATTATCCCCTTCCCCTCTTCTGCAAGATTATACATAAGCTTATATATTTCATTCTTGGTACCAACATCTATACCCCTGGTAGGTTCATCCATTAAAAGAACATTTATATTCTCTCCCAGCCATCTGGCAAGTATAACTTTCTGCTGATTTCCTCCGGAAAGATTACCTACCATCTGATCTTTAGAAGGGGTCTTAATATCCAGTTTTTTGATAAAGCTATTTGTATTTTCCGTTTCTTTTTTTCTATCCAGGAAAATCCTTAGTTTATTAAAATGGCGTCTTACACTAATGTTTATATTTTCATCTACACTTCTTACAGCTATAATCCCTTCATCTTTGCGATCTTCGGGACAAAGAGCCATCCCTTCTTTTATTGCTTTGGAAGGGGAAAGTATATTTACTTCTTTATTGTTTATAAATGTTGTTCCTGATTCCTTTTTTTCTGCACCGTAGAGCAGTTTTAAGAATTCAGTTCGCCCTGCACCTACAAGACCAAAAAATCCTACTATCTCTCCCTTTTTTACAGTTAAAGAAAAAGGTTCTGAAAGCCCCAGACCCATAAGGTCTTTAACATCAAGAACAACTTCTCCATGAGTTCTGGATCTATAACTGTATATATCTTCAATTGAACGACCAACCATTTTATTTACCAGCAAGTCATGATCTACAGAAGACATATTGGAAAATGTTTCAATCTTTTCCCCATCCCGGAAAACTGTTACTTCATCACAGATATCAAAAATTTCTTCCATCCTGTGAGTAATATAGATTACAGAACGTCCTGTTTCTTTCAGTTCTTTAATAATTTTATACAACTGTTTAATTTCCCTGCTGGAAAGGGAACTTGTAGGTTCATCAAAAGCAATAATCCTGGCATTATGCAACAAAGCTTTGCCAATCTCTATCATCTGCCTTTGACCAATCGACAGTTCCTTTATCTTTGTGTCCGGGGATATGTTTTCCAGAAGAAATTTTAATTCGCCTTCTGCAATCTTATTCATCTTTTTTTTATCAAGAAATCCCGACTTAGTCGGCATATGTCCGAGCAGAAGATTTTCCGCTACTGTCATTTCAGGAATAAGATTGAGCTCCTGATAGATAACAGCTACTCCGGCATCAAGAGCATCCCTGGTATTGTGAAAATCTTTAACTAAGCCATCAATAAATATTTCACCACTTGTAGGATAGTACGCCCCACTTAATATTTTTAGCAGTGTTGATTTGCCGGCACCATTTTCTCCAATAAGACCATGCACGCTCCCTTCAGAGACCTGAAAGGATACATCATTAAGAGCAACTACTCCGGGAAATGTTTTTCTTACTGATTTAAATTCCAGATATGGTTTCATAAATGCATCGATCTCCTACTGAATATATTAGCAGAACCGCAGCTATAGAGCTGCGGTTCCACATTCAAATGAAAATTTAATATTAAAATTTAGTTATTCGCCATAACTTCTACATAATTATCTCTGTTAATCATAACAGCAGATGTAAAGGTTGTTGCAGGAGGTTTAACACCATCTACAATCCAGTTATACAATAATTCTGCTGTTTCAAACCCATGTCGGTATGGACTAATTAAAGCTGTTGCATAAAATCCTGTCATTTCTGTTTTTTCAAATTCGTTGGTTGCTGTACCGCTGCCGCCGATTCCTACAGAAACTATATCTTCAACACCAAATCCTCCGCCTTCCAGAGCTCTTGTTCCACCCATTGCAGCTTCATCATTAAGACCACCAACCATCCAGTGTTTAATTTCAGGATGTTTTGTCAGTGTAATATTTGCAGCATTAAAACCACCTTCAGTATCTGTAGTTTTTTCAGGAGATTCAAAAATATAGGCTTCATCAAAACCAGCTTCAACAAGTGCATCTGTCATACCATCAGTTCTTGATTTAGCAGTAGGAAGTTCATTAAAACTAACTCTTAAAAATCCGGTTTCACTCTGTTTCCAGCCTCTTTCCTTCATCTGAGCCATCATAGTGTCACCAACTTGTCGACCTATTTTATAAGCTGAAATCCCCATGTAAGGAACATCTTCCATAGGATTACCATCTGCACCAAGAAATCTATCATCAACAGCTATAACCTTTAGACCTACTGCATTGGCTTTTGCCATAATTGCAGGACCAAGATTAACGTCGGGAGTACAAATTACAAAACCCTGAGCTCCCTGTGCAGCAAGATTATCAATTGCAGAAAGTACTTTTTCACCATCAGGTGTACCTATTTTAACAACTTCAAAACCATACTTCTCTCCAGCCTGTTCAGCGAATTTCCATTCGTTCTGGAACCATGGTTCTTCGGGCATCTTTACCAGAAAACCAATTTTGACTGGTGCATCACCATCTTCTTTTGCTCCAGCAGCAAAAAGAACACTGGTAAAACTAAGTGCAATAATCATTACCAGTAATAAAGCTAAAAATTTTTTCATTCAATCTCTCCTTTGGTTGCATAGCCGAGCAGGGACGCAGTCCCGACCAGGCTTATAGTTTTACTTTTATACAGCAATAAGTATGCCATGTAAAAATTTAAAATATAAAATTTAGATATCTCTCTATCTTACAGTAGTTTACAATATAATAGATTATAGTAAACTATTGTTATACTAATTATCTGAGTATATAATACCCCAAAGATCAGGAAAGTATGGGAAAAAATATTCCCACCTATTCATTAATTTTCAACTCTTGAGTTTTATCTAAACACAATCTAATATATGATACATGGAAACAATACTGATTGTTGATGATGAAGAGGCTATGTGTATTTCATTATCCAAACTGTTTAAAGCTCACAACTACAATGCAATATACACTTCAGACAGTCGGAAGACACTATCTATATTACAAAGTAATGATATTTTCCTTGTAATAACCGACTTTAAAATGCCGGAAGTTTCCGGAATAAATCTTATTAAATTAATTAAAATTAAATACCCTGATATGCCTGTTATTATGATTTCCGGATACGGCACTGTAGATACTATAGTCAGCGCTATGAAATATGGAGCTCAGAATTTTTATGAAAAACCAATAAAATTTGCAAATCTGCTTTCTGAAATTGAACAATTAAAAAATGCAAAAAATAAACAAAATAAAATTCATGATATAGATAAGATTATTACAGATAATAATAAAATGAAAGAAATAATGGAGATTGTAGAAAAAATCTCCGCTACAGACATTCCTGTTATAATTACCGGAGAAAGCGGAACAGGAAAAGAGCTTGTAGCAAATGCTATTCATACAAATAGCAATAGAATTGATAAGCCCTATATTAAAATTAATTGTGCTTCTATTCCGGAAACACTACTTGAAAGCGAGCTTTTTGGTCATGAAAAAGGTGCATTTACAGATGCCAGGGAACTTCGAAAGGGAAAATTTGAAATAGCCGAAGGGGGCACCATATTTTTTGATGAAATTGGGGAGATGAGTATAAATACCCAGGCAAAACTTCTTAGGATTATTCAGGAAAAAGAATTTGAGCGGCTTGGATCAAACCATGTACAAAAAATGGATGTTCGCTTTGTTGCAGCTACAAATAAAGATCTTAAGATTTTAGTAGAAGAAGGTCTATTCAGAGAAGATTTATACTATAGATTGTCTGTTGTTCATCTGGAAATACCAACACTGAAAGAAAGAAAAGAAGATATTCTGCCTCTTGTAGACTATTTTATCAATGATTTTAACGTTAAGTATAGTAAATCCATAAGTACTGTCTCTACAGAAACAGCTTCAATTTTTTTGGAACACTCCTGGCCTGGTAATATCAGAGAATTGAAAAACTGTGTGGAAAGATCTGTAATATTCTGTGAAGAATCAGAGATTTCTCCAAAAGATCTTCCATTACAGTATAAAAGAGTTACAGATTTTGCAGCTAATGATATTAAATCTGTTTATGACAAAGTGACAAGGGAAGTAATACTGGATGCCTTAAACAAAGCAAAGGGAAGCAAAACAAAAGCAGCTGAAATACTAAATATTAATCGTAGAACCTTGTATAATAAAATGAAAAAAATTGGTTTGGACACATGGAAAATAGACAAAGTTTAAAATTAATTAATATTCATCACAAATATAACAATATTACTGCTCTAAACGGCGTAGACTTTGATCTTTACAGAGGTGAAATTCATGCATTAACAGGAGATCATAGAGCAGGCAAATCCACTTTAGCCAAAATTTTAACAGGCTATGAACGAAAACAATCAGGATATATATATTTAAATAATGAAGAAATAAATACACTAACCCCGAAATCTGCAATAAAACATAAAATAGGAATGGTCTATCAGGAACAGAATATTATTCCTTCCATGAGTGCAGTAGAAAATATATATATTGGAAGAATGCCCCACTTTTATATTAGTAAAAAAGATCGAAATGCAATGACATATGAATGTAAAAAACTATTTAAAACCTTCTCAACTGATATTGATGCAGATATCCCTGTATATCAACTAACAGACGGGGAAAGGCAGGTAATAGAGATAGCGAGGGTTTTATCCCTTGGAACTGACATTATAATTGTTGATGAAATTTCACGAAGATTTACTCCAACGGAACTGGATATGGCTTTCAAAATATTGAGAGCCTGCAGAGACCAAGGTAAATCTGTTATATATATAACCTCAAATATAGATGAAATTTTCAAAATTGCAGACAGAGTAACGGTACTTAAAGAGGGAGTCAGAAGGGGAACAGAAGCTGTCAATGCTATTGATAGATCAAGGCTCATCAATATGGCCTACAGCTTTGCCCTAAACCTGGAAGATGAAAAACAGGAAAATGATAAACTACATTTTCTTAACAGATATGATGAATCTATTATTAAGGATCTGCCAGTTGGGATGATTCTACTGGATAGTGAGAACAATTTATTATTAAGCAACCCTGCAGCTGATAAAGTATTTGATATTAATGAAGATAGAAAAAAACATACTTTTTCCCAGATAATAGATAAACTGGAAAAAAAAATCCAGACTGAAATTATAGAACAAATTAACAATCACAAACTTTTTACCTGGAATAAAATCTCTCTTAATAACAATAAAATAATAAAACTTAAATCATACCCCATTTATAATGAGAAGGATGATTACATAGGTGCAGATTTGTTTATTGAAGATATTTCTGTAGATTATGTAACAAAGGAATATCTTCTTAGAGCAGAAAAAGTAGCTTCTACTGAAGAACTCGCAGCAGGAGTTGCACATGAGATAAATAATCCACTGGGAATAATTCAAAATTATGTTGAACTGCTTAAACTAAAAGAAAGAGATGATGAAGACAATTCCACAATTACACATATAGAGAAGGAACTGAACAGGATAGTAGAAATAATCGGATCACTTTTATCTTTTTCCAGAGTAAACAATCAGGGAACACTTAAGTTTAATATAAACTTACTACTGGATGAGATTATTATGCTTCTGGGGCATAAAATAAATGATAAAAATATTACAATAACTAAGAATTATATTGATAAGGATATTTTTATTACAGGACAGGAAAATAAGCTTAAACAGCTTTTTATGAATCTTCTAATTAATGCAATCGAGGCAGTTCTTGATCATGGGAAAATAGAGTTGGGAATAAAAAAAGATAAAACAGATAATTTAATTGGAATTACCATTTCAGATAATGGTTATGGGATTCCTATAGATATCCAGAAAGATATATTCAATCCCTTCTACACCACAAAAATGACCAAGACAAATACTGGCCTTGGGTTATCAATATGTCAATATATAATAGAAAACCATGAAGGTCTAATTACCTTTACCAGTAAACCTGGTAAAGGTACAGTTTTCCATGTCCAATTGCCACTGCAAACAAGTTAAAAAAAATTATTTGCAGGAAGTCCCTTTAATTGTCTTTACCATCATATCAAAATTTTCCATAGGAGTATCCAGCTGGACATGATGTGTGGGACCAAGTATGAGTCCTCCATTTCTCCCAATTGTATCAAGGCGTGTTTCTATCTCTTTTTTCACGTCTGCTGGTGTACCAAAAGGAAGAGTATACTGTTCATCAATGGTTCCCCAAAAAGATAATTTATCTCCATATTTCTTTCCAAGCTCAGCGGGATCCATAGAAGCAGGTTGGATTGGGTTTAAAATATCCAGTCCTATTTCTATAAGATCAGGAATGATAGGTTCTATAACCCCGTCAGAATGATAGGCTATTTTAATATTCGGATTAATCGCTTTTAGAGAACTGAAAAAGTGAGCCATTTTGGGCTTAAAAAACTGCCTCCACATATCTGGAGAGATCATCATTGCATTCTGGCCACCCATATCATCTCCGGTCCAGATCATATCAACACCCATCTTTACCAGTTTTTTAGCTGCTGCAAGATGATACTTATATGGGATATCTAATATTTTTTCTGCCAGCTCAGGATTAAGTACAAAATCCATCATAAGCTTATCAAGTCCTCTAAGAGCCCAGGCTGTTTCGAATATTGTTGTAACTGTTACACCACAAATCCAGTAATCCTTTTTATATTTGGATAATAGATCTTCGGCACCTTTATATAATTCCGATCGGGAAGGATCAGGAGCTTTATAGGAGCTTACATTATTATCATCACTTAAGGGGTTACCAGTTATCTCAGTATATCTGCCAGTACCGAATTTTGTAGTGTACTCTGCAGTATTCCAGCTAATTCCCCATTCATCTGTATACTCTTTAATATTTTCACCATCATTATAATAGCTGTCAGCCCAACCCACTGACGTTAGAAGAATATCTTCATCCAGAGCAATTTCAAGATCGCAGTTATTACCACCACCATGAGGATTATGGTTTTTATCAGTCAAATTCATATTATCTGCCAATCGATTTGCAAATTCAGGAGTAAAACTTATCTGCATGGGACATCGATCCGGTACTTCATGATTAAGGGCTGTTTCTACACGTTCCCTGTGGGTCATATCTGTCTCCTTCTTTATGGGATTAAGATACCATATACTACATTTTAATTACTGCACTATATTACGTTCTTTGTGTACTTACAAGAATAGGCACCACTAAAGCCTGCTGAACAGAAATTTTCAACTGCCATGCCAACGATGAACGGGCACCGAGCACAGTAGTCATATTGTGTTTTAAGGCCAATTCGGGACAGTCCATACCTGCAGTCGCCGGTTCTATTCCTAAATTGTACTGATCCGCCCACCCTCCTTCATTCAGCCAGATACCAAGGTAAGGAACTTTTTCCAAAGGCCATTCATACCTGATCTCAAGACCGGATTCTTTATCTGAAAAAGAACACCAGCCTTCGGAGACCGGTTTCAAAAAGTAATATTTCTGAAAACCTGTCGGGTTCTTTTCAGGTACTATAGAGAGGTCAAAGTTCTCCTTTTTATCTCCGGATGCTATTGGATAGGAATATTCTTTTTCCACTTCACTCATACGATTTCCAGAAACACTATTTAACACCCTATCCATTCCATTGGGAACCGATATACTGGATCCGGGAGATATATTGATTAACCCGTGAGCTGCCCAGAGAAAATCCATATCGTATGGTGTTGGATTTACGGCACAGAATTCCAAAACCATGGAGCTTCCTTCCAGAGAGACCTTTCTTGAAAAATGATAGGGGAACTTAATACCAGAAACAGAGCAGTTCAAAGAATTACCTTTACGAACTACATCCCAGGGGAGACTCCATAATTCTCCATGATCTGGAAGATTAGTATCTTTCCAAGGAAAGGAAGTATAGTGACCAGGTAAAATAGTCATAACCATATCATCATAACCGCTCGAGTCTTCAGAAGTAAAAGTATCTCCATAAACAGGTTTTCGTGTATAATCTCCATTCAACTGCCATAGAAGCTCTCTTTCGATAGGTTTATATACAAGTGAAGCTATCTTTGCCCCACGCTCAGGAAGTATAAATATTTTTAATAATTCATTTTCCAGTGTAACTGCCTGTTCTCCCTTAAATAGAGTAACTTCTGTTTTTGTTTCAGATTTCAAGAATCTTCCTCCTGGGAATAGTGATTTTCCTTTCTCTTTCGAT
>DAOVSY010000615.1 GCA_030633365.1 Spirochaetaceae bacterium
CTGCATTACTGGAATTAATTCTGGTTGCATTTTTAATTTCAATAATGATTGCCTATATTATTATGGGTTTTCCAGCTATAAACAGCACTCATTTCATTCCCCTTGCTCCTAAGGGAATAAACTCTATACTTTCTACTGCCGGGTTTGTATTTATATCTTTTGGCGGTTTGTTAAAAATTGCCAGCATTGCCGAGGAAATTAAAAATCCAGGGAAAAATATTCCTCTTGGAATGCTTGTTTCGGTAATTGTTGTAACACTTCTATATGTACTGATGATATTTGTAACTACAGGTATTCTTACACCAGATGAATTTACATCTTCAATACTTCCTATATCTGATGCAGCATTCATTTTTGCTGGCAGACCAGGATTTATTGCAATTACTATAGCTTCGTTTCTTGCTTTTATTACTACTGCAAATGCAGGAATAATGGCTGCATCCAGATACCCATTGGCTTTAAGCCGGGATAATTTAATTCCCGAAAGTGTATCAAGAGTTTCAAAACGATTTAATACTCCTGTAATTTCAATACTTATAACAGGGGTATTCATAATCTTAAGTCTTCAGATTGATCTGGAAGTTTTGGTTAAATCAGCATCTTCCGTAATTCTAATTGCATATATTCTTTCAAATATTTCTGTAATTATTCTTAGAGAAAGTAAATTGTCAAATTACAGGCCCGTTTTTAAAGTTCCCTTTTATCCATATATCCCAATTTTAAGTATAGGAATGTATTTATTCCTTTTGGTTGACTTAGGAGTGGAAGCAATAGAAATAAGTTTAGTGTTTATAGTTATCAGTATTCTGGTTTATATATTTTATGGAAGGAAAAGATCAAAAAGAGAATTTGCACTTTTATACCTTCTTAAACGTATAATTGACAGCAGGATGCCTCAGCATGGTCTTGAAACAGAACTTCGTGATGTTATTCGACATAGAGAAGGGATATTGGATGATAAATTTGATCGTATGGTAAAGGACTCTGTAGTTTTGGATCTGGAAGGACATTTTACTCTGGATGAGTTTTTTAATAGAATTTCAGATCCCTTAGGTTCAGATCTTGGTATGGAAAGTGAAAAAATATTTAAACTGTTAAAAAAACGGGAAAGTGAAAGCTCTACTGCAATAAGTTCTTTTGTATCCATTCCTCATATTATTCTTGAAGAAACTGAAGTTCTTCATATGATGATAGTGAGGTGCAGGGATGGTGTTAGTTTTTCTGAATCAGAAAAATCTGTAAAGGCAATTTTTTTAATAGTAGGAAATGAAGGGGAACGGGTTCTTCATTTACGATTACTTGCCTCTATAGCTACTTTGGTTCAGGAGAAGAATTTTAAATTAAATTGGATTGAAGCAAAGGATATAAACCATCTTCGGGATATGATTCTGCTTAGCAGCAGAAAACGATTTCCTAAAAGCGGAAAATAAAAATTACTGGTTTTTCAATAAAATGAATTGTAATAATTTTTTATTATGATACACTGTTACAAATATGTGAACACTATTTCGGATATCGGAACAAAAAATCTGGAGTTTTTTAGTGAGCAATTCTGTAAAGAAAGCTTTTGAAATTATCAAGTTTATCTCAATTAATCAGGGTCAACTTTCTTTGAGTGAACTTGGCCGGCAATTGAATATGAATAAA
>DAOVSY010000293.1 GCA_030633365.1 Spirochaetaceae bacterium
CATAAGAGCGTAAAGTTTAATTTTATCTACGTTTATACCAACAGATTCAGCAGCATGAGGATTTTGACCAACTGCTCTAATTCTTAACCCAAGTGGGGTTTTAAACATAAGCACATAGAAAAAAGGCACTGCAAGCAAAGCCACATATGTTAAAATATTGTGCCCGCTGAAAATTGCACCAAGTATTGGAATGGACTTTAATAAAGGAATCTCTACACTGGGAAAAACAAGACTTTGTAAAGAACTTGTACTTCCTTTATCCCCGGTAAAAATATAAAGAAGAAAAATAGTCATTCCCATTGCAAACATATTCAGAGCAATAGCTCCCATAATTATATCTGCTTTCATTTTTAAATGGAAATAAGCAAGTAAAGCTCCCATTAATATACCTGCTGCCATTCCGGCAAGTAAGGCAAGAAAAAGACTCCCTGTAAAGGCACTAACTATTACACCAAAAAAAGCTGCCATAAGCATTATACCTTCCAGTGCAATATTTATAGAACCAGCCAGTTCAGAAACTGCAACACCTAAAGCAGGAAATAATAGAGGGGTCATAACCCTTAAAATTGCGAATGCAAAACCTGTTGAAAAAATACTACTGAGCAACGGACTCATTTGCCACCTCCACTCTTTCTGCTTCTTTAATGGTAATTTTATTCTTCCATGTAGAAAGGAAAGCTTCTGCTGTAATAAGAATAATAATTACGGACTGAATTACAAGAACAAGCTCTGAAGGGACATCAGCCATAAGGTTTAGAATCTGTCCTCCAACTCTCATATAAGATAAAAATAACGCAGCAAAAATTATTAATAGAGGATGATTCCTGCCAATAATGGCAACAATAACACCGTCCCATCCATAGCCCGGACTCATCTGCCAGTTAAACCTTCTATGAATACCCATAACCTCGGTCATACCACCAATACCTGCCAGCATTCCACTTAAGACCTGGGCCAGAACAACTACTTTAATAATGTTCATACCACCAAATTTTGCAAACTTCTGGTTATTACCAGTAGTCCTTATCTCATATCCTGATGTTGTATGATAAAGGAAGTAGTATCCCAAAAATGCAAATACCACTGCCAATAAAATACCCAAATGAAGCCGGGTACCAGGCATAAACTGAGGCAACCATGCTGTTTCCGGCAATCTTAAAGATACAAGAAAACCAGCATCTTTATCCCTGAAATGGGAATTAATAAGATAAAGCCCACCAAAATAAGCTATATAGTTCATCATTAAAGAGGCAACAAGTTCACTTGCTCCCCATTTTGCCTTTAGTATGCCTGGAATAAAACCCCAGATAGCTCCAGTTGCTCCAGCTACAAGTAAAACCATAATAACATGAAGAACTGTAGGCATACCTGTGGATACGGCAAAAGCTGTTCCAACTGCAGCACTTATAAAAAGAGCTCCTTCTGCACCAATGTTAAACTGCTTAGCCTGAAATGCGATGGCAATTGCAACACCACAAAAAATCATAGGAGATGCATTTTCTATTACATTTGCAAATCTGCCCTTGGAAAGTAAGGGCCCCAAAAGGAACTGCCTGATAGAATATGCAGGCATTTCACTAATTAAATAAATTAATATAACACTTATAACCAGACCAAGAAGAATTGCAATCATAGTCCTAATTAAAGTAAAGTATTTAAGAATGAATTTTTCCACTTGCGCCCTCCTCTTTCTTTACGCCCAGCATATAAGGGCCAAGATCCATTCCGGATATATTTGAACAATCTGTAAATTGCTTAGTTATTTGTCCATCATATATTACTATAATCCGGGTAGAAAGTTTCAATATTTCATCAAGGTCAGCAGATATTAAAAATATGGCTTTCCCTTCATCTCTTGCCCTTTTCAACAGATCATGAATTAGTTCTTCCGAACCAATATCAACTCCACGGGTAGGCTGTGCTGCAATAATAAGCTCCGGATTTGACGATAACTCCCTGGCGACTACTACCTTCTGGATATTACCACCACTTAAAGCACCGGCAGCTGTTTTAGATGATTGTGTCAGAATATTGAATCTTTTAATAAGATCAATACTATGATCCTTAATATAATTCCACTTCAATCTGTTCCTAATTGAAAACTTAGGCTTGTAGTATCTCTCCACTATAAAATTTTCTTCCAGTGGTGCAACATCCGCAACACCATTCTCCATTCTGTCTTCAGGAATATGGGAAACCTTAAGTTCTCTAATCTGACGAGGAGATAGACCAACAATATTTTTACCATCAACAGAAATAATACCATCCGTGGGTTTCATAAGCCCTGTTATCATACTGATAAGTTCAGACTGACCATTGCCCTCAACCCCCGCAATACCTAGAATTTCTCCCGCTCTTACATCAAAGTTAACAGCTTTAAGAATCTGTATATTTTCATCATCAATATATGAAAGATTATTAACAGACAATCTTACTTTACCGGGTTTTTCCGGCTCAGCTATACGGCCAGAGTTAATATCTCTTCCAACCATTAAATGAGCAATTTTTTCTTCAGTTAAATCTGCAACATCTTTAGTTGTAATAACCTTTGTGTCCCGCATAACAGTTACAGTATCTGCAAGTCGCTTAACCTCACTAAGTTTATGAGATATAAAAAGAATAGTTTTTCCACTTTCTTTAAGCTTTACAAGAGTCTCAAAAAGAACCTCTGTTTCCTGAGGAGTTAACACTGCAGTGGGTTCATCGAGAATAAGAAGCTCTGCATTTCGAAATAGAGCTTTTAATATCTCAACCCTCTGACGTACACCTATAGGAAGATCTTTTATCTTTTTATCAACAGGAACATCCAAACCATATTTTTTTGAAACTTCCCGGGTAATCTCCAATGCATTAACAGTATCAAGAAATATCTTTCCTTTTCTTGGTTCAATACCAAGAATCATATTTTCTGCTACTGTCAAATCCGGAGCCAGCATTAAATGCTGGTGAACCATACCTATACCTGCTTTAATAGCATAATTAGGATTTTTAAAATTTACTTTTTCACCCTTATAAAGAACCTCTCCCTCCTGGGGATGTATCTTACCAAAGATTACATTCATTAGGGTGGATTTTCCTGCGCCGTTCTCTCCAACTATGGCATGGATACTGTTATGTTTAACATCCATACTTACATCTTTGTTTGCTATAACACCAGTCGGATAAACCATAGTGATGTTTTTTACCTGAAGAATATTTTCCATTCTTTCCTCGAATTTTACCTGAAATTAAAACGTATGATCAGAGGAGTACAATTTATAGTTAGGGCACGATAAATCGGCCTCTACTATAAATTGTACCCCAACATAATGGAATATTAAAAATTTACTGACCGAATGCAGTTCCAACTTTGATTTCACCATTTGTAATCATTTTGGCAATTTCATCAATTTTGGCTCTCATTTCTGCTGTTGCAACTTTCTGATAATTTTCGTTATCAGCAAGACCTACTCCGCCGTTTTCGATATTAAGTAATTCTGCTTCACCATATTTAAGAGTGCCTGCAATGTGCATTTCGATAGCTCTAAAAATTGAAAAGTCAACATTCTTCATCATTGATGTAACAATATTAGCTGCCTTTGCAGGATCAGTGTCAGCAAAAAGAAGATACTGATCTGAATCTACACCAAGAGTATATTTACCCTTTTCTTTAGCTGCATCAATACCACCAAGTCCTGTTTCACCAGCAACATTGAAAGCAATATCTGCACCCTGATCAAACATAGCAAGTGTAAGTTCTTTTCCTTTTGCAGGATCACTAAAAGCACCAGCATAAGTAACAAGTACTTTTACTTCAGGATCAATATAAGCTGCACCTTCTTCATAACCAACCTTAAAGTCGTTAATTACAGGAATATCCATTCCACCAAGAAAACCGATAACTTTATCAGAATTTGCCTGAGGAAGATCTGAAGTTGTAATTAAAGAAGCAAGAGCTCCTGTCAAGAAAGAAGCTTCATTCTGACTGTAAAGAATTGAATAAACATTTCCTAAATCGCCATTTGAATAGTTAACAGTTGTATCATAGGTAAAAAACTTTTTTTCAGGATGATTTGGAGCTATTTTTTCCAAATATTCCTGTAACTGCCATGTACCTGCAATAACAATATCCCAGTCACCTTCAGATAACTGAAGAATATCCGGTTCCCATCTTGCAGGATCGTATCCACCTTCAACAACCTTTCCAACAATACCTAACTCTTTTACAGCCTGATCGATACCACGGGCAGCAGAATCAAAGAAAGACTTGTCACCAAGTGTTCCATTTACATACAGAACTACTTTTACCTTATCTTCACCAGCAGCTTCTTTCTCACCACCGGCAAATACGCTCATGGTTGAAAGAACCATAAGTGTTATTACACTTAAAATGAGCACTCTTTTAAACTTGTTCATTTAAGAACCTCCAAAAAAA
>DAOVSY010000180.1 GCA_030633365.1 Spirochaetaceae bacterium
TAACTGCTGTAAGAATGCCGGTTCCCTCTATTAGGACAATGAAACTACCGGTTCCGGAACCCGGCCAAGGGGTATACGGGCTGCTTCTTAATGCAAAGTGTTATCCTGCTAAGGTGGGAGAATGGGTTGAAAACTTTTCGTCCCGGCACAATATTAGCTCTCTGCAGGTTAGGCCTCATCCAGGTTTTGATGTTGAAAAACTGTCAGTTATACCTAACTCATGTATCTGTGACTGGCATCAGCCTCTTGGTGAATATTTAGATGGTCTCGATCTGGTTTTTGCCCTTAATACAAATGCTGTTATAGAAGCTCTGCTGCACGGTGTTCCTGTAGTATATCTGGGGGGCTTCGATCCCTATGAATACGATCTTCATCGTTTTGTGGCCAATGGCATCGCCTGTCCCTATTTACCTTCAGACACTTTCCCCGAATCAGTTAGCAGTTTTTTCTTTTCCGAATCCTTTCGTGTAAAATGGAATCCCGGGGAATTTATTACTGATAATACTGAAGAGTCTGATCTCCTTACACAACTTACAGGAGCTGAGAATGATAACATTGCTAAGACGTAAACTTGGTGTAAGTAAACAATTACTAAAAAACCGACTACGTAAGAACCGTGGGAAACGCCGTTATATACACCCAAAGTTGGGAGTAGAAGGGTTTTTCAGGGAATTAAAGAAAAATGATATATCCTATTGTGTTCTTAGATGGTTCGAGTCCCTTCCTCATGTGGAAGATGGAGAGGATATTGATATTCTTGTTGCAGATAAGGATATTCACCGTCTGGAACCGTTTTTAACAGGTGCAAAATCCTATGGAACTCCCTGTGATATCTATACATCAAGCGGCCTGCCTGGTACTTCATATCGTGGAATAGCATATTTTCCGGAACACCTGGCTCAGGAACTTCTTGATACTGCTATCTGGCAGGATGATAAGATACTGGTTCCGGATCCCATGAGGCATCTGCTTTCCATGTCTTATCATGCTGCTTATCATAAGGGCTACGAGTCCGGAGTTCCTTCGGAAACCGGGAAAAGCCTTAAAGCAGAATCTCTGGATCATAACTATCCCCTTGTTCTTCAATCCTGTGCAGAAAATGCTAAGATGAAACAACCGGAAATGACTTTGGAAGGTCTGGATCGATATCTTCAGGAAAATAACTGGAGTCCTGCCCGGGATGCTCTGGAAAAACTTTCTGCCCGTAATGAGTGGGTTCATGATCACTTTTTTTCTGATATTCCTGATCTGGAATCTTATTGGGATGGGTTTTCTGCATTTATTGTAAGGGAACAGGGGCTTGATCATCTTGATCTTGTTCGAAAAATGCTTTTTGAAGCTGGTTTCAATATTCTTTTTGAAAAAGAAATAGATGGAGATCAGAGGAAAGAAGCTGGTAAAAATCTTAGGGGGGGAAACTGGAATCGTGGGCCATGGCCTGTTAGTGGTGGCTTACCGGCATATCTGTTTGCTGTAAACGATTGTTTTCCAATTATCCCGGAAAAAAAACTGGCGGAAAAACATCCCGGACTGGTAAACAGTCGTCTTCTGGACACTAAAATTAGAATTCGTAATGCTGTGAATAGTCTAAAGACTCATCATCAAAGGTCTAATGTCATTCACTCTGCAGATAATCCTCACCAGGGCTTGGAATATTTTCATACAGCAGTACCTGATTGTCCGGAATTTCCGAAAATAGAGAAGAAGCTTAAGAAAAATCAAAATAGTATGAAAAGCCCTTTCCCGGTAATTAAGACTCTGTCTGGTCATGGAAGGCGGGCAAAAGTAGAACTTATACATTATAAAGATGGCAAAGCTGTATTAAAAACATATCGTCCCGGCAGAGAGCGTTTTTTAGAACGTGAGCTGATAGCCAGAAAGCTGGGAAAAGACCTTCCTGAAATGACTCCTGTTCTTGAACATGGAGAAAACTATCTTGTTCTTCCCTTTTACAATGATATTATGGATCGATCAAAACCTTTATCTTTCGGGGTAATTCGCAGAACCAGAAGTATGATCAGCCATTTTCGAAGTCTTGGTTTTGAACTTATTGACTTTAAACCAAAAAATATAATTCTTGATTCAAAAGATGGAATGAAAATAATTGACTTCGAATTTCTTCAGGAGGGTGGAGTTAGTACAGAATCTCTTGCTGACAACTTCTGTTGGTATGCTGTTGGAAAAGATTTTAATGGTGATGTGCCTATGGGAAGAAAACTGCGCAGAAACAACTATTATCGATACTGGTTTGCGTCTACCGGAGTACCTCTCTTTTTTGCAGTACGAAAAATTCCTGATATTTTACTATTTCCAATCAGATTATCCGGACAAACAGCTCTGTATTTCTATCATCTAACTGGTAAAATTAAACATATGTTTCGTACAATAAAAATTATATTAAAAAAATCTATAATATCAGTTTTGGGAAAAATTATTGGATAAAATAAATATGCAAAAAACACCAACAGTCTCTGTAATTATCCCCACATTCAAACGTCCAACAGAACTTTTAAGAGCTGTTAACAGTGTTCTGGAACAGGACTATACAGATTTTGAAATCCTGGTAATTGATGATAATCCTCCGGAAAGTGAATATAGGGTTCAGACAGAATCGGTTCTTAAAAATCTTGATTCCAGAATTATCCATCTTAAAAACAGTAGTTCTCTTGGTGGTGCCGGAGCCAGAAATGCTGGCATAAAATCAGCCCGGGGTTTGTATATTGCTTTTCTTGATGATGATGACGAGTGGCTGACTGGTAAACTTGGAAAGCAGATGAATCTTTTTCAAACTCTACCTAAGGAAGTCTGTAGTGTTGATACTGGTTTTTTTGAGATAGATGAACGTAGAAGCACAAAACGAGAGGTTCTTCCTGCTTTAAGGGGTGAAATTTTTGAAAATCTACTTGTTAAGCACAAAGGGAGGGCTCCCAAACTATCTTCCATGATATGCAGGACCGATGCACTTAGGAAAGTCGGGATGTTTGATCCCTCTCTTCCGTCAAGGCAGGATCTGGATCTATATCTGCGCCTGGCACGATTGTATAAATTTGAATATATTGCAGAACCCCTAATTAACAAGTTTATACATTCCTCAGGAAGAATAAGCTCTGTAAGCAGTAATAAAATTCGTGGGTTTGAGATGCTTTATAAAAAGTACTATGATGATCTTCTTATACGCCCGGTTCTTCACCGTAAATATTTAAAACGTCATGCTTTCTGGCTTGCAAAGGGTGGAAAACTAATTCAGGCAGGTTCCAAGCTTTTAAAAAGTTTGATGGTACATTAAATTATGGTGAAGTTTAAACATTTTCTTCGTTCAATTCTGCGTAGCCATGGTTTTGATATTATAAAAACAGTTCATAAGAAAGGTATTGAACCTCCTCTTACAGAGTATATTGCCGATCAGCTATTTACTATTAATCAGGGAAAGATCCCTGCTCTTTCAGTTCCTGTAACAGACATTACCTGGGATAATGGTTTTTCTCTTCACCCAAATGGATGGAACCCCTATTTGCAGACTGTCAAAGAGTATCTTTCCGGAACAGTTCAAAGTTACGGGGACTCCTCCCTATATTCATTTTATAATTCTTTTACTCCTGAATCTGCAGGAGCCTATCTTTCTCCTGACCTTTCTTCCTCAGGACCTCTATCAAAAATATCAGCACATTCCTATATTCTCCCCTGGTCAACCTTAACACCTGAAGAACGTCTAAAATCGAGACAAATGCAGAACAGGGAAGAAGAAAAGCTTTCCTCTTCTATTTTTGGAAAAAGAAAGAAAATTAGTGGTATAAATAAAATGGGACCTGTCTCTTTAGATAAAGGTCAGCTTGAGTTTAATCGACTTGTATATCTTGCAGATTCTATAAAAAAACAAGGATACAAACGCAGTCTTGTTATGGATATAGAGGCTGTCGCTCTTCAATATAAGGATAGGATCCTTTATGTTATTTCTTCGGGTTTTCACAGATCTGCTGTTCTTACAGCTCTGGGACATAAATCTATTCCCTTACTATTTAAGCCCCGGCTTATTGTAAATATGGATTTAATTTTACAGGGGCCTGCTGTTCGAAATGCCTACTGGACTAAGGCAGATGTTGAAATATACTTAAACTATCTTTTTACTGAAAAAGGTAAAGACCGTGCCCGTTCTATGGGTATATTATGAAAATTGCCTATATTACCAGTCAGTTTCCGGTTCCTTCGGAGACTTTTACTTCCGGAGATATTCTGGAGCTGCAGAAACAGGGGCATTCGATTTTTGCATTTGGGTTCCGACCGGACCACCCTAATATGGATGAGATGATATTACAGCGTGGTTTGCAATCTGTTCAAATTGAAAACTGTTCTTTTACAGGACAATTACATGGATTTTTCAGAATGATGATTTCTCCATGGTTAAGTATCCCTTTGTATTTCTGGCTATTAAAAAAAGAACTGGTACAACCGAAATTTCTTTTAAGGTCTCTTCTTCTTGTTCCGGCATTTTTTCATATTCTTGTCCTCCTTAAACGATTTAAACCAGATCTGATTCATCTTTTCTGGGGACATTATCCAAGTATTCTTGGTTTTCTTATTAAACGTTCAATGCCCAATATCCCCTTATCTATGTTTCTGGGTGCCCACGATCTGACTGCAAAAATGAATATAAGTTCTTTTATGGGTAAAAAGGCAGATTTTTTGTTTACCCATGCCCGGGCAAATTTACCACTACTTGAAGAGATGGGGATTCCCGGATCCTCTGTTACTGTGGCTCGTCGGGGTATTGATACTGGAGCTTTGGATAAAATTCTTTCTGAGCAGACCGATAAATCAGATTCTAAACTAATTCTTTCTGTTGGTCGTCTTCAATCTTATAAAGGGTTTGATGACACCCTTCGTATATTTTCTATACTCCTAAAGAATCATAAAGATCTTAAACTTGGAATCCTTGGGGAAGGTCCGGAAAAGAATAATCTTGTTCGTTTAGCCGAAGAGCTCAAGGTTAGAGATTCAGTTCTTTTTTATGGTCATCTTCCTCATAATGAGGTCATTCAATTAATGGCCGAATCCCGGCTTTTTTTGTTTATGTCCAGACACAATGGTGAACGTCTTCCAAATGTAGTAAAAGAAGCTATGTTTTGTAAATGTATCTGTATAAGTTCAGATACAGTTGGAATTGAAGAGCTTATTGATCATGGAGAAAACGGATTTATTGTTCCAAAAAAAGATATTACCGCAGCAGCTTCTCTTGCTGATTCGGTTTTTTCCAGTAAGTTTCCGGATATACCCGGGGCCGCAAGGGATAAAATAATTAAAGAATTTTCCAGATCTAAATCTATTCAATGTTACCTTGATAAATGGTTTCCCGGGGAGTCCTCTTCATGAAAACGAAACAACCCATGGTCTCTGTAGTTACGGCTCTGTATAACTCAGCAGCTTTTATTGGAAATACTATAGAAAGTGTATTAGCCCAGAGTTTTACAGATTGGGAAATGATAATTGTAGATGATTGTTCTACGGATAATTCTGCAGAAATTGCAGCAGGTTATAGAGAAAAAGATTCACGAATTATTATAATTAGTCTGGAAGAGAATAGTGGTGCTGCAGTTTCACGAAATAAGGCTATTGAAGCAGCTAAAGGGAGATATATAGCCTTTTTGGACAGTGATGACCGATGGCACCCTCAAAAACTGGAAAAGCAGCTTGCCTTTATGCAGAAAAGACACTTCTCTTTTACTCATACCTGGTATGAAAAGTATAATGAAGCAGGGAAGTCTCTTGGAGCTATAGTTACTCCTCCGGAAAGTATGAACTATAAAAGTTTGTTAAAGTCTAATCGTATTGGATGTCTTACTGTAATTTATGATACTGAAAAATTGGGTAAGGTCTATATGCCCCTAATCCGAAAGCGTCAGGATTATGGTTTATGGTTGAAAATATTGAAAAAAGATATAATTATCCATGTTTTTCCGGAGAATATGGCCCTTTATAGGGTCAGATCCGGATCAATATCTGAAAATAAACTGGAGATGGTTAAATACAATTGGATGCTTTACCGGAAAGTAGAAAAATTTAGTTTAATTAAGTCAGCCTACTATCTTTCCTGGAATGTATTTCGTAAACTTAGAAAAGGTTAAATAATTTCTGCTGCTTAAGCCTATAAATATATAGACCGAAAATATTTATATAAACTATATAAAATATGTAAAAAGCTGAATAAAATTTCCTGAGCTAAGGAGTAA
>DAOVSY010000224.1 GCA_030633365.1 Spirochaetaceae bacterium
CAGGGAAAAGCTTCAAGGAAGAATATATGGGATTACTTCAAGAGAATGATGTAGAAATTGACAAGCGATATGTATGGAGGTAATATTATGCCCTTTCAGGGCTTTAGAGAGTTATGGCTTCGCCATAACACAGGGCTGCACCCTGTGTTTGTATACTACGCCCTTTCAGGGCTATTTCAGCTATATCACTTTTTAATTCACATCGATTCATATTCTCTAATTAGTAGAATAATTAAAACCGAGATTGGAAATCGCACCCAATTCCCCTTTCTATTGCCACAACCCCTCATATCTGATATCAACTCAATACCATGAAGAGCAAAGAGCAGATTAAAAGCGAACTTATGTTAATACTCGTAACCCTTATCTGGGGAGGGACCTTCCCTGTAATAAAAGCAGGTCTAAGTGATATTTCCCCTTTGCTTATGGTAGTTATTCGTTTTTTTCTTGCATTTTTATTTTTTCTTCCACTTATAATTAAAAGACGAATACTCCTGACAAAAGGGCTTATAAAAGCCGGTTTAATACTAGGGTTTTCTACTTTTATAGGTTATGGAATGATGACAATTGGGCTTACAATGACAACAGTAGCAAAGTCGAGTCTTATTTCTTATGGTTATGCTTTAATGACTCCGCCTTTACAGTTTCTTCTTCTAAAAAAGAAAGTAAGCCCGGTTAATCTTATAGGTCTTGTAATAGCATTTACAGGCATGATGATTTTTACTTCTCCATCAGCTTCGGGTTGGAATATGGGAGATTCGATAACTGTTTTTGTAGCTCTTGGTTATGCATTTACCGTTGTACTTCTGGATAAATATTCCCGAATTTATAATGTTGAAGTTCTTACTGGGGTGCAATTTTTCTTTACAGCTCTTTTTTCTGTAATACTTATACTATTTTTTGAGACTCCTGTTTTTATTCCAACTTTTAATCTATTAATAGCGCTTTCTTATCTTGTTATTCCAGGTACAGTAGGTGCGCTTTATATAATGAACAAATTTCAAAAAAGAACTACACCTGTTCGGGCTGTTGTTATTTATGCTCTTGAACCAGTAATAGCAATAATCTTAGGTTATTTTTTTCTTGCAGAATATATTGGATGGCAGGAATTTATTGGTGGAATTATAATTTTAAGTGGGGTTCTTTTTAGTGAGATATGGGGATTGTTTGTATCTCCAGGGGTATCAATACGTTCAGTTGATAAATAGGAGAAAGAAAACCCACTTTTCTATGATTTCCTTTCTCTATTCATCATGTTTCCAATAGTTCTTATTTAAATACTAAAACCCCCAAAAAAAGCAAGCTGAAAGTTTTTTAAAGGATAGGTTTCAAACTGAGTGGCAGGAATTGGAGAATTACCTATTCTGTATAATAATTTTCCACCTATATGCATGTTATCCAGTCTAAGAGCTGCACCACCACCTGCCTGGGTAAATAATGATAACTGGAGAGGTTCTCTGAAACCTTCATTACCTTCATAATCAGAAATATCTACCCTGCCGGCACTGCCCATTCCAAATTCGAGAAAGGGATCTATGGCAAAGTTTCCAAGAATATGGTATCTAAAATCCATTGATCCAATCCAGTCAAGATACCATTCATACTCCAGATCAGGTATGGTTGTATCTACTGATGTGAAATTAACCAGATATGTCATTCCAAATCCCATTTTCCCAAGTATAACTTCCCAGTACAGGCCAGGGATAATATCGATATCTGTATCAAATTCCTGTCGGTTTTCTTCATTAATTGGATTATTCATCAGTTCCATAGCACCAATACCACCCATTCTGAATACTTCTGCAGATAAAAACCCTGTAGTTAAAGTAAATATCAATATTATAACCATTAGTTTGTGTTTCATTTGTTACTCCTTTTATGTTCATCTAATATATGGAACACCTTTACAAGTTTAATATGTCACTCCTAATTATTTGATTGTTAAATTTTTTTAAGTTTAAAAAAAATCTTTTCTATGTTATATTAATTGAATAAGCTTACTAATTAAGTAAGCTCTAACCGGATCTGTAGCAGCATGCTCATCCTAAATTACCGGATAATTATATGTCACAAAGTATAATTTGATTAGGAGCAAAAATATGAAATACTTTTTTCTTGTTTTCCTGCTGCTTCCCACTATGCTGTTCTCCCTATCAGTTTCAGATACCATTTATAGTCTTGTCGAAGAACTTGCTGCTGAATACACAGCACTTAAATCTGAAGATCCCTTCTATTCTAAACAAACAGTATCAATAATCGAGATAAAAAATGCATCGAAAGATGCTGCTGAAAACTATGTGGGTGAGGCTGTTGAGGAACTGCTGAAAAGTGCAATTACTGACAGTTTGGTTTTTAAATTTATAGACCGCCGGGCTCTGGATACAGCAATGGAGGAGATTAAACTTTCCCTGACGGGACTTACTGATGAAAATGACAGTATGGAGATTGGAAATATCCGTGGGCTCCGACTCTTAATGGATGGAAGTGTGACCTCAGACGATGGCAATTTTATATTAAGTCTACAGCTTATTGAGGTAGAAACAACAGAACTTATTGCAACTGTAAGCAAATCTATCCCCAAAGAGGAGATGATAGAGGTCGGGAAGCAGATAGCATACGAGTATGTAACAGCCAATGGAATTGGAACCTCACTGTTTTTTACTCCTACAAGATATCTTCTTGTCCCTCAGGATGAAGCTGTAAAAGTTGGAGATGATTTAATTCATGCCGGATCAGCAGGAGGAAGGCTTACCTACAGACTGGGACCGAAGTGGAAGGTAAGCCTGAATATCGATTTTAAATTTCATGATGTGTTTTTTGATTATAGACCCATTGGGGGTATGGCTAATCTGACGGCTATAGATGATATATTTTTTGATCTCGATATATTAGGTGTATGGCAAAATGATGGAAGTTTAGACTCGTATCCAACTGGAAGCTTTGCTGATGAAGATGCTGTCAGAGCTTATCTTAACGCACAGTCCAACTACTACACCTTATCACAATTTACAACTACAACAGGTCTGGTTTTCTCCTATGTCCACTCCATCAATCAGAAAATGAACATATCCGCAGGACTTGGTCCTCATATAAACTTTATGCAGCTTAGACAGCTCTACGATAACGTACCCATACTTATAAATCAGGGTATTGCTTTTAAAAGATATGAGGTTGTGATGAACTTTATCGGGCTTGGAGCTACGACTGCCATAGATTTCGAGTACTTCATTCTTCCGCGGTTTGCACTTAACATTGGTTGTACTTATCTGTTTTCTATAATGTTACCGCCCTCAGAACTTGATGCTCAAAGTCCAACAACAGGTGAATACTACTATTCTACCGATAACTTTGCAATTGAGTCTTTTGGTTTGAATCCCTTTATGATGCCCGATGGAAGAATGATCAGTGAGAGTCTATATTCACCTAATCATTTTAAGGTCTATCTGGGGTTTTCAACTTATTTTTGATTTATTAAAACATTGAATCTATTCCCCTGTGACCTTTAATATCTTGATTAAACTGATATTAGGGTAAATGACTAAAATAGTTATATTTAAACAATAATGAATAATAAGCAAATAAAATCTCTATTATCTGCAAATAATTTAAACTTTAATGATAAAATGGTAGTTAATATGTACTAACTTTCTAAATATTTAAGTGTAATAGGTTATTAAAATCAAATATGGTGATAAAAGTTAATGACATTAAAACAATATGCAGTTATGCTGTTAAAGATAGTTTTAATTTGACTCTCTATGTTTATAGATAATAATTGCTTGAGATTCTTAGAGAAACTTAAATCTACACTAAATAGGAGACAGGGGATGATGAAGAAACTGCATTTTATTTTTGCGATAGCAATTGTTGCTATCATGTTCTTATCTGCATGTGCGAGTTTAACTCAGGGGGATGCTATCTATGATGGAAAGATAGCTGAAGAAGTAGATTTTTCCTGGGACCAGGATTATATTACTGAAGTACCTCCCATTATGATGATTGATCCGTATTTTCAGATTTTTGGACAGTCTCAGGTAGCTGTGCCATATACTTATGAAAATGCTGTTAAACTGGCTGGTCACTCCTGTGGTGCAGTTACAGGTGCATGGACAATAGCCCGTAAAGCTCTTGAAGTGCTTTATCCTGGTGGTGAAATTCCTGTACGTGGTCAGATTGCTGTAGAAGCTCCTGGTGCAGAAGATGAATGGTTTGTTGGTGTCTTTGGTGAAGTTATTACATTTATAACAGGTGCCGCTCCTAAAACTGGATTTATTGGTGCAGAATTTGGGCAGACAGATGATGTATTTATTCGTCAAAACAAAATGACCTATCCGGATGAACCTGTAGGAACACCTCCTCCTAAGATGGAGTGGATTTTTACACGAACTGATACAGGTGCAAAAGTTGGAGTTATATTTAACCTTGCTGTAATTACACCAGTTGCAACACCTGAACGTCAGGAAATGGGTAAAAAAATGGCTGCTGGTACAGCTACTTCAGAAGAAGCTGCTGACTATTACGAATACTGGAATAAAAGGGCAACATTTGTATTGGATAATGCAGATTCCCTGGATGGTTTTTTTAGAGTAACTACTTATAAAGAAGGTCCTGCCACAACAGCTTCTGCTGTTGCTCCAGCATCCTCTGAGGGGTTTTCCTGGGATCAGGAATATATTACACAAGTACCGCCAATTATGGTAATTGATCCTTATTTCAGCATTTTTGGACAATCACAGGTTCCTGTTCCTTATTATTACGAAGAAGCTGTTAAGCTGGCCGGACATTCATGCGGTGCAATAACTGGAGCATGGGAAATGGCCCGTAAAGCCCTTGAAGCACTTTATCCTGATGGAGAAATCCCTATGCGTGGGCAAATTTCTGTAGATGCCCCTGGTGCAGAAGATGAATGGTTTGTTGGTGTCTTTGGTGATGTAATAACCTTCCTTACCGGAGCTTCACCTCACACAGGTTTTATTGGTGCAGAGTTTGGAAAAACAGATGATATCTTTGTTCGTCAAAATAAAATGGTCTATGATGAAAAACCAACCAAACAAATGCCTCCTGCCAGAGAATGGATTTTTACACGAACTGATACAGGTGCAAAAGTTGGTGTAAAATATAACCTCGTTATCATTCTTCCAATTCCAACTCCAGGACGTATAGCAATGGGAAAGAAAATGGCCGCAGGTACAGCTACACCTGAAGAAGCTGCTGATTATATTGAATACTGGAATGCCAGAGCAATATATACATTAGAAAATTCTGATGAAATAGATGGTTTTATTTCAGTTAAAGTTTATAACTAAGAATATTTTTATAAAATTAAAAGAGTCCGTGTCAGCACGGGC
>DAOVSY010000126.1 GCA_030633365.1 Spirochaetaceae bacterium
CAAATGCACGGCCCATTAAGCCAATGCTTAGTCCAAGGTTTCCTGTACTACCGACAACAAGAGATCTTGAAACAAAAAGAGAACGAATATCTTTGATAGATTTATTTACAATATTGGAAACTGAAAGGCCATGCTGGGAGAGAATTTTTTCTACAATTACAAAAACTGCATAAAATCCCCCCCTGGCTTTTATGGAACCGGATACAGCCAGAGTATGATCTCCCTTAATATATAAATTACTTAAGAAACTGGTTTCCCTGGTGCTGTAATGTTCTGCCATATTAGATACTTTTAATAATTCTGAATCAATTATTCCTTTTGAAGCTTCCAGCTCTGGGAATAGTTTAATAAGCAAAGGTGCAAATCGTTGCAATCGATCTTCAGCATCACGGATATCTTTTAGAGCAAGAACTTGTTTTGAAAGTGCTTTTTCTGAGCTAAGTTTGCCAGGGTTTATCCATAAATAAGGTTTCTTATTCTTTAACATTTCTAATGTATTCATATTAAAGTTATCTAATTAATTTAAGACAGAATCAATATAAATTATAATTTAAATAAAAACACGCCCTCTTTTAAATAAAGAGGGCGTGAAAAGGAGATGAGAAAAATTAACAAAAGCACCTAACCATGCTTTTTAGAAATACCAAATGTAAAAGCAAGAGCTGCTACAAGAACACTTCCCTTAATAAAATCCTGCCAGAAATACTGCATACTAAGCATAGTAAGACCATTCATGAGCATACCAATAAATATGGCTCCGATTATTGTACCAAAAGGATTAGGCTTTCTTGCACCAAGCACTGCAAAACCTATTAAAGCAGCTCCAATAGCATCCATTAACAATGTACCCTGGGAACCTACATCACCACGACCAACTCTGGCTGCAAGAAGAATACCTGCAAGGGATGCAATAAAACTGGAAGAGGCATAAGCAATAACCTTGTACTTATTAACATTAACACCAACAAGTCTTGCTGCTTCAGGATTACCGCCGATTGCATAAAATATACGACCGAATTTTGTCTTCGAAAGTATAATATATACAATAATTGCTACACCAAGCATTATAAGAACAGGTACGGGAATAACCTTTAATATTCTTCCCTGTCCGAGATATTTAAAACCTTCCGAAAAATGCCCCATTGCTTCCTGACCATTTTTAATTATAGCTCCTCTACCAATAGAAAGGCCTCCGGAAGGGATATACTGAAGTCCCTGCACCAGGAACATCATTCCCAGAGTTGCCAATAAATCCGGTATTTTAACTTTTACAATTAAGAACCCAATAAAAAGCCCTACTGCAACACCAATTCCAAGAACTATTAAAATCGTAACAAAACCGCCAAGTTCCAATACAACCATAAGGTATGCAGAAACCATTACGGAAAGAGCTGCGGTAGAACCAATAGAGAGATCCATTCCATCAGTAATTAATACAAATGTTTCTCCCAGTGCCATAGTTCCAAAAATACAAACACTCAGCAGTATATTAAAAAGATTTCCTGCTGAAATAAATGCAGGCTCAAGTATTGAAAAGATTGTAAAAAGAACTCCCATTACTATAAGGAATCCCCACTTTATAGAAAAATCTGTTATATTAAACGTTTTCATTTTATCTATCTCCTATCAAAATTTCTTCAAGTGTCTGGGATGTCAGATGGATAAGTTTATCCTTATCAATTTCACCTGCCTTCTGTTCACCAACCATTACACCATGATTAAAAACAATAACTCTATCAGAAATATCTATAACTTCATCAAGATCTGTTGCTATGACCAACGCTGAACCTTTTCCAATATTGTTTCGTAAATACTGACCTATTTCACTTCTGGACTTTACATCTACTCCCTGAAATGGTTCATCAAGAATTACAAGATTAGATTCGGTCATAAGCCACCTGGCAACAATAACCTTCTGTTGATTACCACCGGAAAGACTGAGTATAGGAGAGTCCTCACTCTCACATTTAACCGTCATTGCTTTAACCATTCGTTTTGCTTCCTTTCGCTCTTTTCTGGTATTAAGAACAAAAGTTTTATTTGTAAACATATCAAGAAACGGCATATTTATATTTTGTCTTATTGAGAAATCCGGAAAGACAGCATTGTTGTTTCTGTCTTCAGGAACCATAAATATTCCCTTTTTTATAGCAGTTCCAATATCTTCGGGTTCATACATTTCACCATTTATATACATTTCCCCACTAATCGGTTTTACATCACCAAACAGAACAGCTGCAAGTTCAGATTTTCCTGCGCCAATAAGCCCTGTAAGGCCAAGGACTTCACCCTCATAAATTTTCAAATTAAGGCCAGGTTTACCCTCCTGAACCACAAGATCTTTAAGTTCCAGTTTTACAACATTTTTATTTACTTTTACATCTTCTTTTTTAATAGGTTCCTGTTCAATATCACCAACCATAGCATGTACAATATTTTTTACACTAAAGGGTACAACTAGTTCTCCTGCAACCTTGCCATCCCGAAGAACTCCAACTCTATCTGCTAATCGGGTTATTTCATGAAGCCTATGGGATACATAAACTATTGAGACACCACTGTCTCTTAACTTTAGCAGAGTACTAAAAAGGCGTTCCGCTTCTTTTTCAGAAATTGAAGATGTTGGTTCATCCAGAATTAATAACTTTGGATTGGAAGCCAGTGCTCTTGCAATACTAATCATCTGACGATCACTCTGAGGTATGGAAAAAACAGGAGCATCCATGTCAAGATAATCCAGATCCATTAAAGACGCTATTTCCAAAGCTCTTTTTCTAATAGCCGGGTAATTATACAAAATGGGCTGATCAGGAGAGAGCATCTCTTCCAGAGCAAGATTTTCTGCCACAGTCATTGTCTGAATAACACCCTGATTTATTATCTGGTGTACAGTTTGTATCCCATAATCATAAGCCTCTTTAGGAGAAGTAAGATCCACTTCCTTATTATCGATTATAATCTTACCTTCATATCCATTATGATATCCGCATATAATTTTTATGAGGGTAGATTTGCCAGCACCATTTGCACCAACAAGTGCCAAAAGCTCCCCTGGATAAAAGTTAAAATCAACATCATCCAGAGCTCTGGTTGCCCCGAAGGACATTCCTATGTTCTTTACCTGTACAATAGGTTCTTTATTCATATCGATACTCCTACTCCCTATACTAAAGGAGAAATCTCCTTAGCGATAGCAATAACTTCCTGAATAGAACTTAAAGAATCAGCTTTCAGGATCAATTGTTTTCCTGTTCTTAAAGCTAATCTATCCAGTCCAGCTCTGGCGACCGTATCCTCAATATCAGCAATATCAGAAACCTTTGCAAGACCAAGGGTTCTTCTAATCATAACAGTTCCTGCAAAGCCTATGGCATCTCTAAAAATTCTAAGAACTTCAGCTTCTCTAAGCATCTTAAACGCTTCTGAACCACCTTCATAATCCCACATAGGATATTTATCTTCAGCTTCTTTCTCCTGCCAGAGTTTATCATATTTAGAAATAAAACCTTCCCATATTTCCTTAGTTGCCTCAAGAACCCATTTCCTGTATTCCAGCGGGTTATTTCCAAGTTGAACCTGTCTGTAAGACTGTGCAATATAAGCAAGGAACATATTTCCTGTTAGAAGACCAATGTCAAAACCTGCAGGACCGTAAAAAGCGAATTCGGGATCAATTATATAGGTTTCTTCCTCATTTGCCATTATTGAACCAGTATGAAGATCTCCATGAAGAAGTGCTTCTGCATTATTCATAAACTTATAACGAAGCATTGCTGCTTTTACTTTAAGCTCATTATCTTCCTGAACCTCTGCAAGGTCTTCTTCTGTTAAACCTGGAGTATAGGTATTTGTATCACTCTTATAAAGGGGATAGGAAAAAATAAAGTTTTCTGTAAGATTACACAGATCTTTATTAATATATTTTGCTACCATCTCTTTTTTTGCAGCAGTATCATGATGGGGCCATTTTTCCGTTTGTCCGGCCATTCCCCAGTCTGAGGATTTAAAAATCATTTCTGCAAGAAAGGTTGAAACATGATCCGGCATTTTAGGAAACTTCTTACCAAGATTCATCTCACCACGAATAATTATATGCTTGTCAAGATTCTGCATAATAACCAGAGACATCTCGTTATCCGCATAATATATTTCAGGAACCAGATTTGGACAGAACTCATACTGCTGACGAAGAGCCATTACTTCAAACTCCATCCTTTCTATATCCAGAGGCCAGGATTCACCAACAACCCTTAAAAAAGGAACTGCCTGTTTTAATATAATTGTCTCTTTAGGTTTAGATTTATTTGTAACTATATAAACATAGTTAAGATTCCCGTCCCCTACTTCCTTAATACCTATATTGTCAAAGGAAGAAAATATCTTCGTCATAGGCTCCAGATTTTTTACATAATCAAGAACCAGTTCTTCTGTTAACTGTACATATGCCATATCGACTCCTAACCAAAAGCCTTTTTAAGATTTTCCTTAAACGGAGCTTTAACTAATCCTTTATCTGTAATAAATCCTGTAATAAGTTCATTAGGTGTTACATCGAAAGCAGGATTTCGAACCTTCATACCTTTCGGACCTGTTCTTCTTTCACCGAAAAAAAGCACTTCTTCCGGATCCCGTTCTTCTATAACAATTCCTTCACCTGTTTCTGTCTCAAAATCTATTGTAGAAGAGGGGCAGGCAATATAAACAGGAATATCAAAATGTTTTGCAAGTATTGCTACTCCCATGGTTCCTATTTTATTTGCAGTATCCCCATTTGCTGCAACTCTGTCAGTTCCAACAATTACAAGATCAACTTCACCTTTGCTCATCATAAAAGCAGCCATATTATCAGTTATAAGAGTAACATCCACACCAGACTGCTGAAGTTCCCAGCTGGTTAATCTTGCTCCCTGAAGCAGTGGTCTGGTTTCGTCCGAAAATACTTTAAAATTAACACCATCTTCATGTGCCAGATACATTGGAGCAGTAGCGGTTCCAAGTTCTGAAGTTGCCAGACTTCCAGCATTGCAATGGGTAAGAACACCCATACCATCCTTAATTAATTCTTTTCCATTAAGTCCTATATTCCTACAGATTTTTTTGTCTTCTTCATGAATGGCTATGGCTTCCATTTCAAGGGTTGTATAAATATCTTTGGAACTGGAAGACGGTTTTTCGCTTGCAATTAAATTTGCCTTTGCAACCATTCTTTTAAGTGCCCAGCTTAGATTAACTGCAGTTGGTCTGGAAGAATCCAGATAATCTGCACTTTTTTTAAGCTCAGTTAAAAACTCTTGCACAGGAAGATCCGTTTTATCCTTAACACCATAAAGTACTCCATAAGCTCCTGCAATTCCTATTGCCGGTGCACCCCGTACCTTAAGCTTTTTTATTGAATCCCAAACCTGTTCTATACTTTCCTGTTTTTCACTGACAACCTCTACAGGAAGCAGTGTCTGATCCAAAAGGGTTAAAACGCCATCCTCCCATGTAAGTGTTTTTGCCAGGGATTTATATGATGATCTCTTTTCGGCCATTATTATCTCCGTGAATTATAAAATTAGATTGAGTCAGAGATGCCCGCACGAGCATCTCTGACAGTTAAGTTTGAAATTTTTCTAGATTTCAGGAATCCATGATGCTGTTGCAGCATCAGATTTATTGAAAGCAGGATATTTTTCTTTAAGATTAGTCATGTTTGTAATTCCACCATCAATAAGCATGTCATTTGTAAAAAGCATTGGTGTAATTAAAATGTCATGTGGTAATTCAAGTCCAGCTATAAGCATTGCAGCTCCTCTTACAGAAGCAGCACCAATTGCAGAAGGATTACAAGCTGCTGTAGCTCTCCAGGGGTTACCAGGAGTAGTCATAAGCTCAATATCCTGAGTTGAAATATCTGCAGAATAAACAAGGATATCTGTTCTATCCATCTCTTCAAGAGCCATTACAACACCCTTGGCAAACTCATCAAAAGGTGAAAAGTAAGCAGTAATTTCAGGATTTGCTCTTAAAGAAGCAGAAACCTGATCAGCATTTTTTACAGAGAAAGGAGATTCAAGTGTACCAGTTCTTACTATCTCAACTACACCAGGGTTCTCATTTTTAATTTTTGTAAAAGATTCGTCTCTTTTGTCTAATGGAAGAATACCGGAAACATATACATAACCAACATTAACCTGAGCATTAAAATCTTCAACCATCTGTTCAAGAGCCATTAAACCAAGAGCATGGTCATCCTGAGCAATCTGTGGAATTGCAGGATTGCCAAGATCTACATCAAATGCTATTACAGGTATACCTGCAGCAAGAGCATCTTCAGCTGGTTTTGTCATTGTTTCAGACAGACCATGATCAATAATAATTGCATCAACACCCATGCTTATAGCCTGATAAACAAAATCTGCTTCTGCTTTATTGTCCATGTTTTTACCAAGTACAGTTAATTTAATACCCATTAGATCAGCCTGCTGCTGAGCACCAGCTCTCCAAAGCTGCATAAACTCACCTTCTACCATCTGACGAACAAGAGCAATGTGAACTTCTTTAGAACCGTCAAAAGGAGCAGGAGCACCTGGAAGTGCCATTCCACCTTCTTCTTTATCTCCACCAGCAAAAGCCATACTGGCAACAACTAACATTAGTAATACTACTAATACTTTCTTCATGATTTTCATAAAAAATCCTCCTAATATTTTCTCACCCATCAGATGGATGTGATATACAATATAAAATCAGTTTAAAACCAGTTTGCACATTTGTCAAGTTTTATTTTCATTTTTTTTGCATTTTTTATACACACATTTGTGCATACTTTTTTCACACATATTCTCTTGTGTTATTAATACTTCCATGATAGTATGCAAAAAGAAAGAAAAATAAATATAGATAAAACGGGCAACACGTAGTGTTGGGGCTGGTCGCAAGTAAACTTGCTGCTCGCCCATGCAACCTCGGGGCCCGTTATTAGTCAAATAGGAACAATTAATGTCAATTGATGTAAAAAAATTTGCTCAGCTCGCTTTAATTGCCCAAATGTACTATGAAGAAGGTAAAAATCAGCAGGAAATTTCAGAAGAAACAGGCATCAACAGATCGGCCATATCCCGGCTTATGACAGAAGCAAGAGCAAAAGGTATTGTAGATATTAAAATTAACTACCCCTGGCGGGACACAAATCTTGAATTAAAACTTCAAACCGCCTTTCCTCAGCTTAAAAAGGTATATGTCCCTGCCTGTACAGATCCAGGTTATGAAACAATGCTTAAAACCCTTGGTTTTTTTGCAGCAAAATACTTCAATGAAAAAGTAAAAGAAGGAATGATAGTAGGCCTTGCATGGGGAAAAGCAATCCATGAGATGATAGAACATATACCAAATAACCCACTTAATATAGAAATTGTACAAATAACAGGAGCTACGGGTCATGAAGGTTTAATTAAGGACGGTCCTCTTCTTACAAGATTACTTAGCGAAAAACTGAGTTGTCCCTGCCAATATCTTCACGTTCCATTTATTGTTGAAAACCAAATGCTCAGTGAAGCAATGAAAAAAGAAAAAGTTATTTACGATACACTTCAATATGCCAAAAATTCTGACTTTACATTTACAGGTCTTGGAAGTACAAAGGAAGGTCTCTACACCTTAAAAGAAACTGGTTATATAACAGATAAAGAGTGGGCTGAAATAAAAAAAACCGGAGCAGTTGGAGATTATCTGGGTGTACACTACAATATAAAAGGCGAGGTTCTGGATATTAGCATAAACAAACGCTTAATTGGTAATAATCCTGAGGATCTGAAAGATGTATCAAACAGAGTTGCAATTGCAGGAGATCAAAGAAAGGCAGAAGCAATTCTGGGAGCAATTAACGGCCGGTTTTTTAATACCCTTATTACAGATAATTTTACGGCAGAACGGATTTTGGAAATTATGTAATATTAAAATAATTTTTTTGGGCGTTGCCCTGTGTAGGGGCAAAAAATCTTTTGCCCCTACACAGGGCCGGGCTATACGCTGCAATTCC
>DAOVSY010000578.1 GCA_030633365.1 Spirochaetaceae bacterium
CGATGCACCAAAGTCAGAATTTTTTGCATCTGTACCATGAAAACTCTCCTTCATGGAAGTATGATTAAACTTCCTGCTCTGGGGATCATAAAACCAGAGATTCTCTCCAATATTAAGATAACCCTGACCTTTTTCAGATACAGGCTCTATAAAAAGCATTAAAAACATATCTTCATCATCTCTTCTAAACTGCTGAACCTTTTTCTTTTCTATACCTGTTTCAGGATCTTCTGTAATCATAGTCATTACTGCCGAAAAATCTGTACCGGTAAAATTTCTGGAGGTATCAACAGCATCCAGGATATCATTTGCTTCAGCCAGGCTTATTGCACTGACTGAGGATAGGCTGACGATTAATAAAACCATCAAAATTGTTATATTTTTTTTCATTTTGTTCTCCTTTAATATTGTGCCCGAAGGGAATCTACTACCTTCAATTTTGCTGCTTTTCTTGCAGGCATATAAACTGCTAACAATGTTATTACTGCAAGAATAAAAACCACCAGAATTACTCTGCCAGGGGTTGTTATAAACTGAAGTCTTCCATTATGAAGAAATAGCCCCAGATTAGATTCAGCATTAAATCTGACTAACCCTGCTATAAATGTAGTTGTAAAAGATATCAGGATTCCAGCTGCTGCTCCAAATAAGGAAAGATACAATGCTTCCAGTAAAAAAATACTCCTTACACTTCCCCTATGCATACCAATAGCTCTCATAGTACCTATTTCTTTTGTACGCTCAATCAATACCATTCTGAACGTATTTATAAGCCCTACCATGGTAATAACCAAAAGAATAGCAAACAGGGCTATAGATACTATATTTAGAATGTTTACAAGCTGAAGCACCGGTTCCATTATATCATTAAGGTTGGTAATACCAAATTTTGTTCCGTCCCAGGGTTCATCGGCAGCACTGCTCATGCCTCCACCAAACATCATACCGTGCATTTTATCCTGCTGATCCTCTTCATCATCATCTTCACTAGTATCTACAAGAGATGTCTTTTCAAGTTCAGTAACCAGTTGGGCTGCAACTGCATCCATGGTTTCGATATTTTTTAAATGCAGTGTTAAATACTGATACTCATTGGGTTCAAGTCCAATCAAATTATTGAGATAGCCCATCTCCGTGTAACCAGCACTTATAAATGAAAAACTTTCCTGTTCCTGAATTATTGCTGATACTGTAAATTCTCCAACATTTTTCTGACCTGTTACAGTATCCATTCGTATAAGTACAGATTCTCCTGGCAGTACACCCAGTTTTTCTGCAACTGATTCTGGTAAAAGTAAAGAACCGGCAGTATCAATATTGTCCAGATTTCCATCTGAAATTGTAAGAGTATCTTTAAGAAGCTGTTCATTGTCCCAGTTAATACCAGAGACCTGAAGAGTTGTGCTTTTTGAACCAAAGATAATCTCTCCCATTCTAACCTGTGATCTTACATGGTATTCTTCTACCATATCATCTACTGCATCTATTGCATTCTCAAGATCATCGGTATCGCCAATTACCTGAACTACTCGTCCACTATCCAGAGTTTCGGTTCCAAGTATATAAATATGACCACCCATTATAGAAGTAAAGTTTTCCTGCAGGGTTTCTGTCATACCAGTTGTAAAACTTCCCAAAGAAATAATTATAAAAACTCCAAAAGCAATTGCTCCTCCAAGAAGAAAACTTCTTTTTTTCTGCCGGGTTATATTTCTCATTGATATTTTTGATATATTCATTTTTAGTTCTCCCCCATAGCTTTAACAGGACTTATCTTCAAGGCAATCGAAACAGGGTATAAACTTGCAACAACACCAACCAGAGCTACAACCACCAGAGATACAATAACCGCTTTAAAAGATACA
>DAOVSY010000605.1 GCA_030633365.1 Spirochaetaceae bacterium
AACAGTTCCTTGTGTATAGTGATCCAATCCAAATATCATTCTCGATAATTCAGTTCGCCCGGAACCCATAAGTCCAAAAACACCAAGGACCTCACCTTCTTTTACCTTAAAGGAAATATCTTTAACCATCCCTGGCTGTGTCAAATCAGATATTGTAAGTAAGTTATTGTCCTTAGTAACATTCTCTTTTTCCGGATATAATTGATTTATATCCCGACCGACCATTAGAGAAATCATTCTATCGATAGGGAAATCTATTGTTTCTCCGGTATCAACAACTTTACCATCCCTCAAAATCACAAGATCATCAGTGAGAGTAATTACATCTTCAAGAATATGTGAAATATAAATAATTGATTTTCCTTCTTCTTTAAGTTTAGATATTATCAAAAATAGTTTTTTTGTCTCTTTTGCAGTAAGTGAAGTTGTAGGTTCATCAAACATTATTATATTTGCATTTGTACTTAAAGCTTTAGCAATTTCAACAAGCTGTCTTTCCCCGGGAGATAAATTTTCGACCAGAGTTCCCGCATCAATGTCCATTCCAAGTTCTCTAAGCAATTTTTGAGTCTTTTCTTTTAGTTCAAGTTTACTTATAAAAGGAATTTTTTTTACATAAGGGAAACGATTTATATATATATTTTCTGCTACATTTAAATTGGGAAAAAGATTAAGTTCCTGATGAATAAACTCAATCCCCATTCCCGAGGATTCCCTGGGATCCATAGGTTTATATGGTTCACCAGCCAGCATCATAAAACCTTCTTCAGGAGAAAGTATTCCACCCATTATATTCATCAATGTGGATTTACCAGCACCATTTTCACCAATAATTCCAAGAACATGGCCTTTTTTCAATTGGAGTGAAACATCCTGCAGAGCCGGCACGCCAAAAAAACGTTTTGTAATATTATTAAATTCAAAGATACTATCTTTCACAGCCGCTCTCCTTATTAAAAATTATATTTCTCTGCTCTTTGTGTTCTAAAAATATCAAGAACAGCAGCTATTAATATTACAGAACCTTTTACTACATCAATAAAATAGAATGGTATATTTAATAAATTGAGAGTATTAGCCAATATAATAAAGAAAAATACTCCAAAAAATGTCCAGGTTATCTTACCTTTACCACCATACAAACTAATACCACCAATGATATTTGCTCCAACAATATCTAAAAGAAGTGTACTACCTAATGTTGGACGTCCCATTTCCAATCTTCCGGAATACAGAATTGCACCAACTGCGGCAAACAAACCACTAAGCATATAAACCGCAACTTTTATTTTTTTTGCTGAAATTCCGGAGATTACAGCAGTTTTTTCATTAATTCCTATTGCATATACCTTCCTCCCAAATAACGTTTTACTTAGGAGGAAATGGGCCATAACGGCCAGAGTAATTGTGATTATTAGAGGAATAGGTATCAGTCCAAGTTTTCCATTACCTATCCTGATAAATAATTCTGGAAGATGCCGGATATTTTCAGATTTTGGTATATACTTTGCAAGAGCTGAAAAAAACATCATAGAGACAAGGGTAACAATAAATGGAGGCATTTTAAAATATGCAATAGAAAAGCCATTTATAAACCCAATAATCATCCCAATAACCAGCATTACCAGTATGGCTACAGGAACTGCAGCCATACTGCCACTCAGCAATCCTCCATGCTCTCCAATCATTATTCCCCAGAGCGG
>DAOVSY010000607.1 GCA_030633365.1 Spirochaetaceae bacterium
ATGGCAACTTTTATTGATGCCTTTGTAGCCCTGCCATTGGGTGTTCCGGGTGTACTTCTTGGTATTGGTTTAATTCTTGGTTTCTCCAGAGGACCATTGGTACTCGTAGGAACATCCTCTATCCTGATTGTAGCATATTTTGTACGTCGTCTTCCTCATCCTGTTCGTACAGTCTCTGCCATTCTTGCTCAAGTAGATGAAAATATAGAAGAAGCATCTGTCAATCTTGGGGTTCCTCCTATAAAAACTTTTTTCAAAGTAACCACAAGAATGATTTTTCCAGGTATTGCAACAGGAGGATTACTTGCCTGGACTACCTCCGTTTCCGACCTTACCTGTACGATCCTTATCTACCCTGCAAAATGGAAGACTCTGACAGTAGAAACTTATGCACAAATTAGGGGAGATCTTTATGGACCAGCATCGGTTGTCGGAATATTTCTACTGTTATCTGTCATGGTTCCTATTTTCATAGTTAATATGATAAGCCAAAGACAGCAGAGAATGAAGACACAGGGAGTAAATACAAAATAACGATAAACAGTTTAGAAGGAGGAATCTAATATGCCAAAATTTAATACTGCTGTTTGTTTTGACTGGGATGGTACTATTATAGATTCCATGAATGATAAATTCGAGAATTTTATTTCTGCTATAATTAAGGCATTTGATATTGATATTCAATATATGGATATGCAGCTTTCAAATCTTCGAAATCTGATTGATTTCTGTCATAAAGAATTTGGTGGAGAATTAAGGGTATATCAGTTCGATAACGTGGTTAATTCTCTAAGTCATCCACAGGATCTGCTGAGAGTTATACGCCTCCTGGCAGATCATCCGGATAAGCTAAAGAACTCCTCCTACATTAGAGAGAAACATCTGTATACAAACTTCCAGGAAGAACTGGAAGGGGATAACAGCATTGATTTTTTAACCTGGGTAAGGAGTATTGGAAATATTCTGGAAAATTTTATAAGTATGATAAATTCTCCACTGAAAATGTTTCAATATCTTCCGAGCCGGAAAGATTGCTTTGATATATTTGATCAGGAATATACCAATTTAAACACGAAATCTTCAGTAAACTGGAAACCATTTAATAAAGCTGAAAATGTTTTAGAAAATTTAGCCTCCAATAATGATCTTTTTGTTGTATCAAGTCTGCTTACTTACCTGTTAACTGAAGAAGTAAAAATCCATCCCTTTGCAGATAAAATAATTTCCTGTTTGGGGGGGGATAAAACAAAAAACCTGAACCATGTGAAAACACTGGGGTACCAGCGAATTATATTTATAGGTGACATGCCTGCTGACAGGAGTGCTGCTGTTAACAGCGGCGCAGATTTCTATAGGATACATCCAGGAAAACATAAAGGAAATTCTGACTGGGAGAAGATGACTGGAGTTTTGAATTTATAACGTAAACTAATATAAATCATATTATTTTAACCTTGACAAAAGACAAACTCAGGGTTACGATGAAATCGATTTCATAGAATGTTAATAAATTAAAAATTAAGATTGATATTGATCCAGTGTATCGTATTATTTTCCTAAACAGAGTAATGTAGTAAGTATAGGAGTTCAAAATGACAGAAATTAAATGGGGCCTTATAGGTTGTGGTGATATTTCCAGGAAAAGAGTGGCCCCGGCCATCAAAGATTCAGAAAACTCAAAACTTATTGCTGTTAAC
>DAOVSY010000160.1 GCA_030633365.1 Spirochaetaceae bacterium
ATCTAAAACTTCCCCGGCAAAGTAAAGGTTTTTACAAACTTTACTGTCCATAGTATTAAAATTAACATTATCCAGACTAATTCCGCCACATGTTACAAACTCTTCTTTAAACTTTGTTTGACCCTTTACTGGATAAATATCATTAGTCAAAATATTTACCAGCTTATTAATTCCTTTTTTACCAAGTTCATTCCATTTTTTTGATGTAGAAAACTCACACTTTCCCAATAAAAAACTCCATAACCTGTCAGGCAAATTGTAAGGTCTGAAATTTGATAATAATTTATTTGAATGATCACTGGAGATGCCAGTTAGTTTTTCCCTGACGGTATCAATATTCTTTTCATTAACCCAATTAATCTGAACATTAAAGTCATAATTTTTCTCATTTAGTACTCTTGCCCCAAAAGATGATAATTTAAGGACAGCCGGGCCACTTAAGCCCCAATGAGTAATAAGCAGAGGGCCATTGGATTTAAGTTTTGTTCCCTCAATGCCAAGAAGAACATTCGCTACTACTATCCCCATTAAACCAGTTAAGGGTTCTTCGGGCATATTAAATGTAAATAATGAGGGAACAGGTTCTTCAATTGTATGATTTATTTTCTCCAGCCATTCAAAATTCTTTAAATCTGAAGACCCTCCAGTAACAATAATTATCTTATCGAAAATCATAGATTTATATTTCTCATCTAAGAATACCAATTCCAATGTATTATCAATTGTCAGGATTTCTTTAATCCCTTTCCCTTTTTCAATTTTTACACCTGATTTTTTGGATTCTTCAAGTAAACAATCAATTATACTTTGAGAATTCTGAGATTTTGGAAAGACACAATTATCATCCTGAACTACTAAAGGTACTCCCCTGTCTTCAAACCATTTCATTACATCTCTATTATTAAAAATCTGAAATGCTTTTTTTAATTCTTTACGTCCTCTGGGATACGCAGATGCTAAATCTTTAGTAGATACAACATTATTTGTAAGATTACATCTGCCTCCACCGGATATCCTGACTTTGGAAAGCAGTTTATTTGACTTTTCAAAAATAATTACTTCCACTTCCGGATAATTTTCTTTAACAGTAATTGCAGAAAAAAAACCTGCTGCTCCACCACCAATTACTGCTACTTTCATAATAGTTTACCTGTTGACGATATATTATTTGCCATATATCTTACTATAACACTAATTTTATATATAGTTTTATAGTTAATATATGAAATATAATTAAAATTACTAAATGGAGGAATAGATGCAGATAAATTTTACAGTAGTTATTATAAATTTACTGGCAGTTCTGGGAATTAGTTTTTCCTTTTATAAAAATAAAGAAAAATCAATTAAAGCTCTTAAAGTCGCGTTAAAAGGCACCATAAATATGGCACCGGCTATTGCTATTATTATGGTTTTGGTGGGACTTCTTATGGGTTTCTTTAAACCTGAATTAATATCAAAACTTTTAGGAAATCAAACTGGTATTGTAGGGATCACTCTGGCATCTTTGGCAGGTGCTATTCTTATGATTCCATCTCTTGTAGCATTTCCCCTGACAGCATCTCTTGTTGAGTCAGGAGCTTCAATTTCTGTTGCAGCAGCCTTTATTACAACATTAACAATGATAGGTTTTGTTACCCTTCCTATAGAAATAAAGGAAATGGGAAAAAAACTGACATTACTAAGAAATGGAATCAGTTTTATTATAGCTGTGGGAATTGCCCTGATTATGGGGGTAATTTTATAATGGATAAAGAAGAAAAAATGAATAATAAACAGCAGGGAAACAGTATGAATAAAGCCGGTAACCCGAAAATGGGTAAACAGAAAAAAAATAAAAAAGGAAGTATTATTGTACTGGCAGGAATTATTCTCGCAGCAGTGATTCTCCTGGTATTTTTTCCTGAAAACAGAGAACCGAGCCTAAATGCCTCTTTTAATCTTTTTAAAGAACTTATTTTTATTCTACCTGCAGTAATGGTTCTAATGGGTCTTTTTACTGTATGGGTTAGTAAAGAAACAGTTATAAAATATTTAGGACATGCAGCTGGTGTTAAAGGCCTGATTATTGCACTGGTAATGGGAATGATGCCTACTGGACCACTTTATGTAGCATTTCCAATGGCATCCATGCTTTTAAAAAAGGGAGCCAGAGTAGCTAATATTATAATTTTTCTATCTGCCTGGGCATGTATTAAGCTACCGCAGGAATTGGTGGAACTTCGTTTTATGGGAATTAAATTTATGGTAGTAAGGCTTTCATTTACAATTGTTATGGTAATTTTAATGGGTTTATTCATAGAGAAAATAGATAAGTATTCAAAACCTTCTTAAAAAAATGCTGGTCAGCAACAGTAGAGACAACAGAGGCTAATCTCTGTTGTCTCAATTGTCTCTATTGTCTTAGCTTCCAACCTATATTTTCTGACTGAATATTTAAACAAATTGAAGTTTATAATTGCTTTTACAAGATTAATATTTTAATATTAAAATATGAGTGAATCAGTAGACGGAAAGAAAATTTTTTTCTTATACCCACAAAGTGTCATACAGGATGAGTTGATATCCATCCTTCTTAAAAATGAGTATGAAGTATATTTTCTTAACGATCATCTCAAAGCAACCAGAATTTTAAAACGTTTTGCTAACTCAATATGTTATATAAATATTGATGATGGATTGAAAGAAAATGAATGGGAAGCTTTTATCAAAAACCTCCAATCTGATTCAGAGATAAAAAATTTACAGGTAGGTATTCTTTCCTATAACAACGACCCGAACCTTATACAGAAATATTTAATGGATATAGGTGTTAAATGTGGTTTTATACAACTAAAGCTTGGTGTAAAACAGAGTACAGATATTATATTAAAAGTACTTGAAGCTAATGAAGCAAAAGGTCGAAGAAAATTTGTTCGGGCTAATTGTGAAAAGGATCCAAGAGTTGTAATGAATTTTGGATATAAAGAATCCAACTATGAAGGCAGTATAATTGATATCAGTTCTGTTGGTATTGCATGTAAATTTAAAAATACTATCCCTATAGATAATAAAACTATCATACCGAATATTCAGCTTAATTTAAGAGGAAGTTTGGTACAGGCAGATGCAATAATTTTAAGCCGAAGATATGATAGTGAAAAGATTCTCGTAATGGTATTTAATCCAAGACCTAAAGAGGCGGAACTTGAAAAAGTTCATAACTTTATTCATAAAACGCTGCAGAAAACTATAGAGGTTTATTAATATTTTTTTTTAAATTGGCAACAATAAAATAATTGTTATTTTAAAGATATAATAGCTTTATGCTAATGAAATGATACTCTTAATTACAATTAATTTTATTTACATATAATAAAATAGAAATTTATGGAAAGTTTAAAATGAAAATTGAAAATGATAAAATATTAGATACTTCTTCAATACAACCCAGTCTCAGGGAATCAGAAGACCGTTTTAGAGGAATTGCTGAAAACATGGCTGACTGGATTTGGGAAGTAAATACAGAAGGAGTATATACCTATTGTTCAAAGAAAGTGGAAACCATTCTGGGATATTCAATTAATGAAATAATTGGAAAAACACCTTTTGATTTTATGTGCCCTTCTGAGATAGAACAAGTCAAATTAAAATTTCTAAAATATACAAAAGAAAGAAAAGCATTTACAGATCTGGAAAATTGGAATTTAACAAAAGAAGGAAAACGTATATGCCTTAGAACAAGCGGGACACCCATAATAGATAAAAATGGAAACTATTTGGGGTACAGAGGTGTAGATTCTGATATTACTGAGCGTAAAAATGTAGAAAAAGAATTAAAAACCGCCAAAGTATTTGCAGAAAGTCTACTTGAAACAGCAAATCTTATCGTTGTTACTCTTAATACAGAGGCTGTAATTACAAAATTTAACAGTTATGCAGAAGATCTGACAGGATTTAAAAGAGAAGAAGTACTTGGTAAAAATTGGTTCGATCTTTTTATACCACTAAGGGAAAGAGAAAAAATTCCTCAGGTTTTTTATGAATTGCTTAAAAATATGCCAAATGTAGTTAATTATGAGAATTTAATTTTACAAAAAAATGGCCAGGAACGATTAATAAGCTGGAATAATAGTGTATCCCGGAATGATCAGGGTAATATAAATGGTATCCTGAGTATTGGAACAGATATTACCGACAGAAAGATTGCAGAGGAAGAACTTAAAAAGGCAAAAGCTGAAGCTGAAGTCGCAAATAAAGCAAAAAGTCTTTTTTTAGCTAATATGAGTCATGAACTTAGAACACCTCTTAATGCAATCCTGGGATTTGGGCAACTTCTGGAACTGAAACAGAGTAATTTGGATAATCAGCAAATCGAGTACCTGGAGAATATAAATCAATCAGGTAATCATCTGTTGGAAATGGTGAATGATATACTGGATCTTTCAAAAATTGAATCCGGTAGATTTGAAATTCGGAAAAAATCTATTAACCTTAATCAATTACTTTTAAGACTACCAAAGGCAGTAGTTCCTCTGGCATTTAATAAAAATATTAAATTGATTGTTGATTTAGATTTTTCAAACGAATTTATTTATGCTGACGAAAAACGCTTAAAACAAGTAATTTACAATCTTCTTTCAAATGCCATTAAGTTTACTGCACCAGGTAAGAAAATTGGTTTAAAAGCCAGGATAAAAGCAGATAAAGCAATAATTGAAGTATGGGATGAAGGGATTGGTATTAGTAAAAAAGATTTGGATAAGATTTTCGATCCTTTTACACAAGTTGGGGTAAAAAAAGAACAAGGAACTGGTTTAGGACTTTCCATTTCTAAAAACCTGATAGAACTTCATAAGGGAACACTTATTGCTCATAGCAAAATAGATGAAGGAAGTCACTTTATTATACATTTACCAGGAATTATGCAGGCATCTGACAATAAGTTAAATAATAGTAGAGTAAAGGATATCTCTGTCAAAGCAGTAGATGGCAGTACAGGCAATATTCTTGTTGTAGAAGATGATGTAACAAATCAAAAGGTTATTGAAGCAATATTAAAGCACCTTGGCTATTATGTATATATTGCAGAAACAGGGCAAAAAGGAATTGAAGCTGCCAAAAATAAGGATTTTAATCTTATTTTGATGGATATTCAGCTTCCAGGATTAGACGGAATAGAAACAATGAAGATGATAAGAAAACAAAATAGTAAAAAAATTCTTATTGTTGCTCTTACAGCCTATGCAATGGATGATGATATGGAAAAATATTTATCATTAGGTTTTGATGGGTATATATCAAAACCAATAATTTTAGAAAAATTGAAAGAATCATTGGATTACTTCTTCACTAATTAAAAAAGACAGCAGGAAATAATTCCCACTGCCTTTCTATATAAAAGTAAAGATGCAAGATCTTGCGTCTCTGTTAAAAATCAAATGCCCTATTTATCCTCTCTTCTATAAGGCTTAAGTAATCCAGCAGGGACTGTTGCCTTTCGGGATACACTTATAAGGGCAAGTATTGTTATTAAGTAAGGTATCATTAGGAAAATGTGGAATGGCAGATCTACACCAAGAGTCTGCATCCGAAGCTGAAAGGCATCAAGAAAACCAAACATCAATGCACCAACAGCACCCATTACAGGATTCCAGTTACCAAAGATTGTCATAGCAATTGCTATCCAGCCCCTGCCGCCGATTACATCGATAAGAAACATATTCTGATGGGCAAGAGTAAGAAAAGCTCCTGCTACACCAAAAAAGGCACCACCAGCTGCAAGACAAAGTGTCCTTGTAAGATTTACATTAACACCGACAGTATCTGCTGCAAATGGATTCTGACCAATAGTTCGAACTCTCAATCCAGCTCTTGTTTTAAAGAGAAATATAGAAACAAGGGGAATTAAGGCCCAGGTTATATATGTAAGACTATACTGGGTAAAAAAACTTCCTCCCAGTATTGGTATTCTGGAGAGGAGAGGTATTGCTACTGGGGTAAATGGTGTAATTACCGGAGGAACAATAGGGGATCCAACAACTAGTCTGTAAACAAACATTGCAAGACCGCTGGCGAATATGGTTATACCTAATCCGGAAACATGCTGACTTAAGCCCATATAAACAGCAAGAACAGCCATTAATAGAGAAAGAGCAATTCCACCAAGAGCAGCAACAAAAACACCTAGCCAGAGATTACCTGTGGCAAGGGTTGTAAGAAAACCCAGGGCTGCACCAAAAACCATTGTACCTTCAATACCTAAATTTAAAACACCGGACCTTTCGGTAATTATCTCTCCAAGAGTAGCAAGGATAATAGGAGTCGACATACGCAGGGTTGCTGCAATAAGGCCTGTAATAAACGTTACAGTAAATATTTCACTCATCATGATTTTGTCCACCTTATTTTATATTCTGTTAAAAGTATAAAAATGAGCATAGTCATTAGGGCAACTCCCTCAATTATCCCTACAATGTAAATAGGGATTCCTGCTACCCGGCTCATTGTTTGAGCGCCTACACTTATAACACTGAAAAAGAAAGCAGCCAGAGCTACACCAACAGGATGAAGATTACCAAGCATGGCTATTACAATACCAGTGTAGCCATAACCTGGAGAAACATCCATCATTAAATGGTGATGAATTGCCGCTACCTCTCCTACGCCCGCCAGTCCTGCAAGACCACCGGAGATTATTGCAGTTTTTAAAATAACCATATTAGTATTTATTCCACCGAATTTAGCTGCATTCAGGTTAATTCCAACACCTCTGGACTGATACCCAAAAACGGTTTTAGTATTTACAAACCAGATAACCAGAACAGCAACAAAGGAAATTATAATTCCCAAATGAAATCTGGACCGGGCAATTAGCATGGGATAAAATGCTGCATCCATTATACTTGCAGATC
>DAOVSY010000441.1 GCA_030633365.1 Spirochaetaceae bacterium
CTTTTAAGGTCGGTAATGTTAGTATTTATGTCAATAATAAAAGATATCTTATATAATTATCCCAATTCTATCATAAGCACATGTTTGAAATACTGGATCAACCTTATAGAAAAGGGTTCCTCTTGTAATAATCTACGTTCAGCAATATATTAAACATAATATCAATAAGAATCATTCAGAAATATTGTTGTTAGAGCTATTGATAGAGTTTACTAAGTTGTTGGGTTTTTAATATATGGAGAAAATAAAAAATGAATAATGATAATATTGAAGAAAATTTTGCAGATCTTTTAGAAAATAGTATCTCTGGAATTAATAAATTCGAACCAGGACAGTTGATAGAAGCTGAAATTGTTTCTATTGCTGGTGAATGTATTTTTTTACAATTAAGCGGGAAGAGTGAAGGACAGCTTGATACGACAGAATTGATTGATAAAGATGGTAATATCACTGTAAAAGAGGGAGATACCATAAAAGCATTTTTTCTGTATTCAAAAAATGGTGATTTGCATTTTACAACAAAGATCAGCGGTGACAAAGCCGGAAAGGCTGTAATGGAAAATGCATTTGAGAGTGGAATTCCTATTGAAGGTAGTGTTGAAAAAGAGATTAAGGGTGGATTTGAAATAAAAATTGGTGAATCCCGGGCTTTCTGTCCATATTCTCAAATAGGAAAGAAAAGGGTGGAAAATCCGGAAGAATATATTGGTAAAACTCTTACTTTTAAAATTTTAGAGTACAGTGAAAATGGTCGAAATATCCTGGTTTCAAACAGAGCTATATTGAAAGAAGAGCAGGATGCTCAGATAGAAATCCTGAAAAAGACATTACAAGAAAACATGAATGTGAAAGGTATTGTAAAATCCCTGCAGAGTTTTGGAGCTTTTGTTGAGATTAGCGGTGTACAGGCATTACTGCCAATTTCAGAAATAAGTAGAAGTAGGGTGGATGATATAGAGAAAGTACTGTCCATAGGACAGGAAATTGAGGTTGCTGTTATTAAACTGGACTGGCAAAATGAACGGATAACTTTAAGTCTGAAAAAACTTTTAGCCGATCCCTGGGATGAAGCTCAAAAAAAATATAAAAGCGGTTCAAAGCATACAGGAGAGGTTGTAAGAATTACTAATTTTGGTGCTTTTGTTTCTTTGGAACCAGGACTGGATGGACTTATTCATATTTCTGATCTTGAAGGTGACAGCAGAGATTTTAATCCCCGTGAAGCTTTAAAGAAAGGGCAGAGCATAGATGTACAAATAAATAGTATAGACATTGAGAAAAAAAGAATTTCATTGAAACCCGCTGCAGAAGCTCAGGATGAAGAAGCTTTTAAACAGTATATGGAACCTGAATCCGATACATATAATCCTTTTGCCGGTTTATTAAATGACAAAAAGAAAAAATAAAAAGATATTTTATGGATGAAATTGTATTATTACTGGGAGATCCTGGCTTAAGAGTTACCTGCAACCCAGTAGAGCATATTACTGATACTGATTTTATAGAAGAAAGTAATCAATTAAAAAACAGACTGGATAATTTTAGAAAGAAAAAGGGTTTTGGCAGAGGAATTGCTGCACCGCAGATTGGAGTTCCAAAACGTTTTATAGCTTTAAATATTGGAAAGGGTACACAAACATTAATAAATCCAAAAATAACCTGGCACAGTTTAGAGACTTTTACATTGTGGGATGATTGTATGTCATTTCCGGACTTGTTAATAAAGGTAAATAGGTATCAGTCTATTAGCATATCTTTTTACGATGAGAATGGAATTTTTCAGGAATGGAACCATCTTGATAAAATGGAGTCAGAATTATTACAACATGAATTAGATCATTTGGACGGTGTTTTAGCAATTGACAGGGCAGTAAACTCAGAAGGATTAATCTATCGGGCTGTGTATGAACAGAGTCGGGAATATTTTAATAAGCAAGTTGATTATGTTATTCAACTCACAATCTGAACAAAAAAATGTTAATCAGTATTGTATGAGGAGAAAGGTATGAATGTAATTGAAATACCCTTTGCCAAAAAGGTTGGTATAAAAAAAAATGATAATGGGAATTTGGTATTACCATTTACCAAAGATGTACAAAATCATTTACAAACGTTTCATGCCAGTGCTCAGTTTGCTCTGGCAGAAACTTCCTGTGGTGAAATATTACAAGCAATATTTCCCGAACTGGTTGATAAGGTTATTCCTGTTCTTAGAGAATCACAAATTAAATTTAAAAAATCTACAAATAAAAATATTTCTGCTTACCCGTCAATATCCAATGAATCACGTATAAAATTCAATGAACAGTTTTCCAGAAAAGGTAGAGGGTTAATTTCAGTAAAAGTTGAGGTAAGGGATACAGAAGACACCGTTACCTGTATATGTAATTTCAATTGGTTTGTACAGAAAATTGAAATTTAGAGAATTATTTCTACAATAGTAATTTTATGATAATATTGTACAGCAGATCTTGTTTTTAGTGCAGCCTGGCCGGTTAAAATGGTAGGCCTTGATGTCACACATCAGGTTAATATGCAAAATAACGTATTAAAGAATATTGGTATTTCCCAGGATCCCCTGGCAAAGCATATTTCCAAAATATTGGGATTTTACAGAGATTTTTTTTGAATCTGTAAATAATATTAATGGTATTTATGTTCATGACTCTTCAGCAATTGCCTGTCTTCTTGACAAAAGTTTATTTGAAACATCCCAATGGCCGGTTAAGGTTGTTATTTCTGATGGAGTGGGTAGGGGGAAGACATGGCCTTCCATTGGCGATACTGATCAGGAAGGTAATAAAGCTCTCCTTCCATGAAGGGGACGTCCCAAAGTTAATGTTTGTATAGGTGTAGATGGAGAAAAGGTTATTGATTTGTTATTTGCTCAAACAGAGGATAAATAATGATAACGGTCATATGATAACAACGC
>DAOVSY010000544.1 GCA_030633365.1 Spirochaetaceae bacterium
ACACTTGATTGTGAAAAAACAGGGAAAAGTCTGGGAGAAGAACTAAAGGCAGATGAAAAGCTTTGGGCACTTATTTCAAAGCGACTCATGGAAACATCAGGGAAAGATCCCGATGAATTTTTTTCTCATCCGGAGAATTACAGAGGCCTGGCTTTTGAAAAAACTAAAGAAATTACAACTAAATATAGTAATAAACTTAAAGTACTTACGGAGAAACTAAAGTGATACAGCGGGCTTTAATTAGTGTATACGATAAAACAGGGATATTGGAACTGGCAGAATCTCTTATTTCCAGGGGGATTGAAATAATATCATCCGGGGGAACCTATAAGTTTTTAAAAGATAAGGGTTTGGATGTTCTTGAAATAAAGGATATAACCGGATTTAATGAAATTCTTGATGGGAGAGTTAAAACATTACATCCCTTTATACATGGTGGGATATTAGCCCGGCGTCAGAATAAGTCCGATATGGATACTCTTTATGAAAATAATATTACTGCTATTGATATGGTTATAGTAAATTTATATCCGTTTTTTGAGAAGTATGGAACAGATCTTCCTTATGAAGAAAAACTGGAATTTATTGATATTGGTGGTCCGACAATGTTAAGGGCTGCGGCAAAGAATTTTAAAGATGTTATTGTTATTACTGATCCGGCTGATTACTCCAAAATATCAGAGGAGCTTGAAACAGGTGAAGTAGAATATAAAACACGTCGCAATTTGGCTGGTAAGGTTTTTAATTTGATGAGTGCCTATGATGGAGCTGTTTCAAACTTTCTGCTTGAAGATGAGTTTCCGGAATATCTTGCTCCTGTTTATAAAAAGAAAAGTACGCTGAGATATGGTGAAAACCCTCATCAAAAAGCTGCATTTTATTCATCTCTAATAACTGTGGGTTCTATGAATGGATTTATTCAACTTCAGGGAAAGGAACTGTCTTATAATAATATTCGGGATATGGACATTGCCTGGAAAGTTGTAAATGAGTTTTCTGATATTGCCTGTTGTGGTTTAAAGCATAATACTCCTTGTGGTGCTGCTATAGGGGAAACTCTTATTGATGCATATAACAAAACTCATGAAGGTGATCCTGTTTCAATTTTTGGTGGAATAGTTGCTGTAAACAGAGAACTGGATAAAGTTACTGCAGAGGAGATGACCAATACTTTTTTAGAAGTTGTTCTTGCACCATCTTTTAGTAAAGAAGCTTTGGAAGTTTTTAAAACTAAAAAGAACCTGCGAATAATTCAGTGTAATTATTTACCATCAGATTCTAAAGAGATGCTTACTGTTGATGGTGGTCTTCTTGTTCAGGATGTAGATAAGCAAATTCCAGAGCAGATAAATGCTGTTACAGATAAAAACCCAACAGATGATCAGATGTCTGATATGCAATTTGGTGAAATTATTTGCAAGTATGTTAAATCCAATGCCATAGTGGTTATCAAAAATAAACAGGTATTGGGAGTTGGAGCTGGCCAGGTTAACAGGATTTGGGCTACTGAACAGGCTGTAGAGAGAGCTGCTGATAAAATTGATAAGAGTATAATTACCAGGAAACTGTCCGGAGCTGTATTAATTTCAGATGCATTTTTCCCATTTGCTGATGTTGTTGAAACGGCAGAAAAGTGGGGTGTTGGAGCAATTTTTCAGCCTGGAGGTTCTTTAAGAGATCAGGATTCTATTGATGCCTGCAATAAATTTGGTATTTCAATGTGTTTTTCAGGTATTCGACATTTTAAACATTAAAAAAGAATTGAAAGGTAGATAAATGGCAAATATAATATTGGTTAACAAAGAAGCCCATGAAATAGGTCAAAAAGAAAAAATGCAGGCTCATATTGATGGAGATCTTCATAGAGCTTTTTCTATACAGCTTTACAATTCGAAAGGAGAGGTTTTTATTCATCAGAGGGCATTGACAAAATATCACTGTGGAGGGCTGTGGACAAATGCATGCTGTTCCCATCCCTTTCCAGATGAATTAACAATAGATGGAGCAAACCGAAGATTATATGAAGAGTTGGGATATGAACAAATTGAATTGAAAGAGGAATTTGTATTTCAATACAATAATAAATTTGATAATGG
>DAOVSY010000323.1 GCA_030633365.1 Spirochaetaceae bacterium
CTCTGAGTCGATCGTTATCTCCTGCTAAAATTGCCGCTTATCCTCTCAGGCTTGCGGAAAAGAGGTTGCGGCAGCAGAAGCTTCACGAATTGTTTAAAAGATCAAATATTGAAATACTACAGATGCCCAAAGAAAAGGGGAAATAGCCAAAATGAGTAAACAACGACTTGAAATGACCTGGATTGGGATAAACACAAGACCAAAATTGGAACCGGATTATTCAGGAAAGGTTAAATTTATTTATATTGACCCTCCATATAATATAGGTGGAGATTGTGGATTTGGGTGAGGTTTTTAGTGAATTAGGAGATGTAATACAATGGGTAGAGAAAACAGATGCTATGCATGAAGTTATTGTTTTGCCCTATGGTAACCCTTCCAGTCCTCATTAATACTAACGCACAAACAACAGAAATCCAAACAAAACAGCTATTTATTTTTATTGTAGAAATATTCCACACTTCTGTTTAATTTAAATTGCCTGAATATCTAAAAAGTTCTATACTTTAAACATGGCTTCTGAACACGATATTAGATATAAAAAACTTTTCTCCCACCCCGGGTTCATGGAAAGACTGCTTACCTCATTTGTTAATGAGGCTTTTATTGATAATTTAGACCTTTCCACCCTTAGAAGAATTGATAAGTCTTTTGTTTCTGAAAGTTTTAAGGAAAAAGAATCTGACATTATTTATACTATTCAATATCAAGATAAAGTTATCTATATATTTCTACTTCTGGAATTTCAGTCAACTATAGATAAAATGATGCCAATTCGATTTGTAAGATATATTACAGAGTTATATGAAAGCTTTCAGGGTAAAACGGAATCATCCAAATTACCTTCTGTATTCCCCATATTACTGTACAATGGCGACAAAAAATGGACAGCACCCTTACAATTTACTGACTGTGTAGAAGAAACTATACCAAAAAAATACATTCCGCAATTTCAGTATTTCCCTGTTTTAGAAAATGAAATACCGAAAGAAAGCTTATCTAAAATAAAAAATGCTCTTTCGGCTGTATTTTATATAGAAAATTCAACAGTAACTGAAATTGGCCAGGAACTTGATAATTTTTTCGATATAATAAAAAATGAAAACCTGGAAATTGTAAATTTATTAAGCAGCTGGTTTAACAATTATCTTAAATCCCTTTACAGCAAAAAACCAGGAAACGATAAACTTATATCGAAAATAGATGTACAAAGAAAATTTGATTCGATTATGGAGGTGAAAAATATGTTTGCAACAAGAACACTGGAACATGACAAAATAATCCTTGAACAGGGTATCGAACAGGGTCTTGAACAGGGTATCGAACAGGGTATCGAGCAGGGTATCGAAAGAGGCCTTGAAAAATCGGCAATTCAAATGCTTAAAGAAGATGCAGAGATCTCTTTTATCGCAAAAATTACAGGTATTTCCATGAAAAGACTAATTGAATTAAAAAGTAATATTGCTAAATAGCAATTCCGGTAAATTAAGAGATTGCACAATTTTGATTTCTTGACACTTTGAACTGTTAATATCGTTTTTGAGTACAAAATGTTCTAAAAAACAGTAATTATAATATAAGACAGGAGTTGCAATGAGGTTTGGAGGGCACCAGACATTCTTTATTAGAGAAGGATGGTTACATAAGGGGCTTAAGCTTCTTATTGAAGATGAGGACAGAGATGAAAAGCTGTTAACTCATGAGATATCTGCAGATTATCTGGGTGTTGGTAAAAACATGGCCATGGCTATTAGGCATTGGCTTGTTGCAACTGGTTTAGCTGAACACGAAATTAACGAAAAAGGTAAGTCCCAAAAAAATCTTCTTCCAACCAGTCTGGGAAGAATCATTTGGGAGAATGATCCCTATTTTGCAGAAGAAAGTACATTGTGGATATTACATGTCAATTTGGTGCATTCAGAGGAATATGCCTATACATGGAACTGGTTTTTTAATCATTTTAATTTTGAGAGATTTGACCGCTCTATATGTGTAGAACTTCTTGAAAGAAAGGTAACTTTATCTAAAGGTATTAGAGCCAGTAGAAGTACTCTTGATCGTGATGCCTTATGCATGTTTGGAAGTTATGCCCGTTCAATTCCAGCGCAGAACAAAGACCCTGAAGAATCTATTGAATGCCCCTTTTCTGAACTTGGTTTAATTAATTATTACAGAACTACTGGATATTATCAGGTTAATAAAGAAATTAAAAATATAGATTTTTCTGTTTTTATGTATTCTCTTTCTCTGCTTTTTAGTAATGATAATGCAGATTATATTGATATCCCCTTTTATGATCTTGTTCGTGTAGATAACAGCCCTGGAAAGATTTTTCAGTTAAGTAATGAAGCTCTTTTTGAGTTATTAGTTTCTTATGAGGCAGAATCTAATGGTGATTTACAAATTAGAGGATTAGCAGGGGAACGGCAGATTGTTGTGAAAAATAGAACGTCTAAGGTGTGGTTGGAGCATCTTTATCAATTTATTGAAGAGGGGGTTCTTGTATGAAAGATCAATACCTCAGGTCTATAAATTTATGTTTTGATATTCCACATCCTGAAAGGATTTCACATTTTCAACCTACAGCAAAAAGTATTGGTCTTATAAACTCTCTATTGGGTTATGAAAATGACAAAGCCTTTTTTATTGTTGCTCCCTATGGCTCTGGTAAATCTTTAACAGCTGCATATATTGCAAATGTTATAGAAAACCGGAAGCAATCTGAAGATGTTCTTAGTTCCATTGCAGATAGAGTAAAAAAAGTTAATGAAGTTTGTGGTACTAATCTCCAAAACAGATTAGTAGATAATTCGAAAGGTCTTGTAATTGCACTTAGTGGAGTTGTATCGGATCTCCCATTAACAATTGTAGAGGCTTTGACCGACTCCCTTAAAAGAATAGGAATTAGTAAAAAAACTATAGGCCTTGATAAATCTATTGAGAGTTTAGCAGGTATTATTTCTCTCTTCCGACGACTAGAGAAAAAAGCAGAAAAGCTTGGAATTGATAGTATAACTATTTTATGGGATGAGTTTGGCAGACACCTGGAATATATCGTAGATAATGGCAGCTCCAAAGAACTGGATGCGGTTCAGCAGTTGGCAGAATATGTAAGCCGTTCAAAATTACACTTTACTCTTGGTTTAATGCTTCATCAGGGTTTATTAAATTATGCAAAAAATGTTAGTCAATCTGTTAGAGTAGAGTGGAAGAAAATTGAGGGCAGATTCGAAACTATCCAGTATGTTGATGATAGTAAAGAACTCTATTCTCTGGTTGGAGATGTTATAAATTTAATAAAGCCTGGCAGTAATGATGGCTTTAATTTAAATACATTTATTGATTTTTCTAAACAGCTGGGGTTATTTAAGGAATTTAGTGATCCTGAACTTTTTTCACTTTTCGAAAAAGTAAATCCTTTAAATCCATTTGCCCTGTTTCTGCTTCCAAGGGTTTCTGCCAGGGTTGCACAGAATGAGAGAACCTTGTTTACTTTTATCAATAGAATTGACTCAGATAAGGAAATAGGTATTTCAGATCTCTTCGATTACTTTGCAGAGGGTATGCTTGCGGATACAGGCATAGGCGGAACCTATAAGCAGTATATAGAGACGATAAGTGCTATATCCAAGGTAAGTGATGATCCTTTAAGTGTTACTATTCTAAAAACAGCTTGTTTATTAGGATTAGGAACAAAGGGTGAAAGGGTTCATGCTTCTAAACTATTACTTAGTGCTGCTGTATCTGTTACTAATATAAAACTGGTAGAAGAAAATATTAATAAACTTATTGATAAGAAACTTTTACTACACAGGAAATTGAGTGATGATATTTCTGTATGGCATGGTGCAGATGTTGATATTAGAGGTCGTCTTGATGTTGAAAAATCAAAACAGAAGGTTACTTTCGATCTTATTGATTTTTTAACAGAGGAAGTTCCTGCTCCCCAATGGAAGCCGGATGTTTATA
>DAOVSY010000473.1 GCA_030633365.1 Spirochaetaceae bacterium
ACTGGTCAGGGAAGTTTTGAGCTCTCTACCCTTCTTTATGACAAAGATGAAAATATTACAACTTTAAAAGGCAAAACCCTAAGATTTTCAATGCCTGCAGCACTCTGCTCCTACTGTCTGGGAGAAACCAGAATAGGTGAAAGTTATCAAATGGGAAATGTAAGAAAAATTGATCTTGGGAAAAAGGAGATCTAAAGTGCCTGTACTTGCAGAATTAGATTTATTACATGAAAAAATTTATACAATACTAAGTACTTATCCCTTTGCAGAAACTTTTTTGACAAATAATGGAATAGATGTTGTTAAATTTAGAGAAAGTTCCATGGAGGACTATTTTAAAAGCATTAGTTCTGAGCATATGGAGGATCATGCTATTGATCCTGAGCATTTAATAGAACAGTTTACAGAGTTTATTAATCAAATGCTCTCATTTCTTGGAGAGGACAATAAAACAGTAGAATCTATAACAATTCTTCCAGGACATGATAAGTCTGGAAAAGCTGAGGATTTTACAGAATTTGTTATACGTAAAAATGAAATTGTTTCTATTGTAGGTCCAACCGGATCAGGTAAAAGCAGATTATTGGGAGATATTGAATGGGTAGCTCAGAATGATACTCCAACAGGTCGAAGCATCCTTATTAACAGTAAAATTCCAGATAAAAAATGGCGATATTCCTCCTCGGAGAAACTTGTAGCCCAGTTATCCCAAAATATGAATTTTGTTATGGACCTTTCTGTTTATGAATTTTTGGAACTTCATGCAGAGAGTAGAATGGTTACTGACAGAGAAAATATTATACAGAGAATAATAGAAGAAGCAAATAGCCTCGCAGGAGAAAAATTTGATCCTGATACACCAATAACAGCTTTAAGTGGAGGCCAGTCCAGAGCCTTAATGATTGCAGATACTGCTATTCTAAGCAAGTCACCTATTATTCTTATAGATGAAATTGAAAATGCCGGAATTGATAGAAAAAAAGCCCTGAAACTTCTTCTTGCAGAAGAAAAGATTGTGCTTATGGCAACTCATGACCCGGTACTTGCACTTATGGGAAACAGAAGAATAGTTATTAAAAATGGTGGAATTTATAAAGTAATTGAAACAACAGAAGAAGAAAAAGAAATTTTATCGGAAATAGAAGAACTGGATAGAAAAGTCCAGTCTATGAGAGAAAAACTACGTAATGGTGAAAAATTAACATCATAGGAGATAAAACGGGCGACATCTAATGTCGGGGACCCGTTATAAGTCATAATAAGGAGTACAATATGCATGATGGATGTGCAGGAAGTTTTGAAACAGGACAGCAGGTTGTAGACAAGGTAAGAACTATGGGTTTTGCAGAGCAGATAATGCCTATGCCTCTGGATATTAAGTGTGAAGAGTGTGGAAACGAGTTCTCTATGGAAACATTCGAAACAAAATGCCCTGAATGTGAAATGGTCTATGGTGTAGTCCCATGTCATGCTTTTGATGTGGCCAATGTTGCTTTAGCAGGGAAAAATTACTAAATATTTTTGGAATTCTATCTATTATGAACTATAATTAGATAAAGCAAAGATCTTTAAGTAAAGATATTTGCACTCTTTATAGGAGAACACTATGCAAAAAGCAAAATTCCTTAGTATAGCAGTTATTTTAACACTGCTTATACTCATTCCTGCAGCAGCAAATGAACTGGAATTGGGTATGTCTCTTACTCCAATAGGTACTGAAGGGGAAAATAACCCGGATCCGGAAGCTGATGATACAGTATTAGTTTTACCTGGGTTTCACATTGGCTATAGATTTGCTGGCATTGGATTTGTATCCTGGGACTCTTATGTTATGCCACCGGAACTTATTACCTTAATGACTGCAGTTTATGATTCTGAAACTGACCAAAACACATTAGGTCCTTTTAGACCAGGATTTCTTAATACCTGGAATATTGGAGCAAAACTAATAATAGGCCCTCTTGTTGGGTATTCTACTATAGGTTTAAACAATATTTATGTTTATAAACAGGCTGAATATCCAGATGAGGAATTCAATTCCAGCTTTGGAACCAACTGGAAGGTAGGAGCAGGATGGAAGTTTGGAGACTGGGGAATTAATCTCGATTTTATGGCTATATTTTCAAGCGCAGATACAATGTTCGCTGAATTAGATCTTTTGTTTAGTGGAAATGATGAAGAACAGGCTGCGGCAAAAGAGAAAATCCAGTTTATACCGTCGCTGGTTGCGACTCTGTATCTTTAAGGAGGCAGAATAATATGAAAAAAATGATTTTTACAGTGATAATTTTGGCAGTTCTTCTTTTTTCAGGGTGCGATGCAATGCTCGAATTTTTTTACCCGGAATTTGCAGAGAACAATGTAGTAATAATTGATATTGAAGTAACTCTAGAGGATCTTCTTACTAACCCAGGCTATTCATCCGAACCCCTTAGAGTAGAAATATATGAATTGGGAGAATATCCTATTGCTAATATCCCACTCAGATCAAGTTTAGTTTATGATGATCCAAATACTCAACGCAGTTTTTTTGATATACCAGAAGGATCTTATGAAATCTGGATATGGCAGGATACAAATGCTTCAGGATCTCTGAACACAAACGATTTCATGCTGTCTGATTTTTATGTTCCCACATTTACCTTAACTGGCTCAGATGATGAATATA
>DAOVSY010000240.1 GCA_030633365.1 Spirochaetaceae bacterium
ATATAGTTTTTGACCACAAATATCGTAACTGAACCGACGATCATACCGGCAATAGCCCCGAATTTAGTAGTACCTCTCCAGACTAAAGACAGAATTATTAAAGGTCCAAAAGCTGCTCCAAAACCACCCCAGGCATATCCCACCATGGCAAGAATACTTCCTCCACTGGAACTGGCAATTATAAAAGCGATAATGGCAAATCCTACAACACCTAATCTGCTTATCCAGGCTTTTTGTTTACTATTGAACTTTTTAAAGAAAGGGAGATCTTCTGTAAGAGAAGAAGTTAAAACCAGCAATTGTGAATCCGCAGTGGACATAACCGCTGCCAATACCGCGGCCAGAATGAAGCCGGAAAAAACAGGATGAAACAAAGCACTCACAAGAGCCAGGAAAATTCGTTCACTATTACCATCCGGGCCTGCAACACCTTCCAGAGGACTAATTGAATTGAAACCGATTCCGATCAGTCCAATTGCAACCGCCAACAGTAAGCTGATAATCATCCAACTCATACCTACGCGTCTTGCTTTAGGTACAGATTCAACACTGTCAATACCGATAAATCGTGCAAGAATGTGAGGTTGTCCAAAATAACCTAACCCCCAGGCCATGAGAGATGCTCCGGTAAGAAGGGTTGTTGTTACCTTAAATGCGTTAGGGTTTAGTTGGGCAATATCAACTCCTGATCCGGATATTGCATAAAATGCCATAAGTGCAGAAAATATCAATGCGCTTAACATAAGAATACCTTGAACTAAATCCGTCCAGCAAACAGCCATATAACCGCCTAGAAAAGTATAAGACACCACTACCAAAGTTGTTATTATAAGAGCTGTTTGCTCAGTGGCTCCAAAACTATGTGCAAAAAGCAGTGTGCCGCCCTTGAGACCGGAAGCGACATACAGAATAAAAAAGAAAATAATTACAGCTGTTGATACATATTTAATTACGCCGGATTTATCATCAAAGCGTTCAGATAAATAAGTCGGCAAAGTGATAGCATTCAATTTTTCACTATATGCTCTTAGCCTTGGAGCGACAACATACCAATTTAAATAAGCACCTATAACCAGCCCGAGAGAAATCCAAATCCCGTCAACCAGGCCTCCGACAAAGACCGCTCCAGGCAGCCCTAAAAGCAGCCAGCTACTCATATCTGATGCTCCGGCACTAATTGCGGATGTTACCGGACCTAATGAGCGGCCACCAATAATAAAATCCTCATTATTCTTGGTTTTTTTCATGGAATAGTAACCAATGCCTAACATTAGTAACAAATAAAGCCCAAACTGTATTGCAATTCCCATAATATTTTCTCCTTATTGAATTTTTAAAAGAAATGATATAATTATATTCATAAAAGAACAACTATTTTTTCTTATTGAGGCTTTTGCGCTGTAATTTGCTCCTCCGTCCCCAATTTTTATCCCAATTTTTAAAACTCCATACTCAATTCACATTTCGTTCATATATCAATATTAATGTATATATAGTGTTTCAGACAAGAGATCTTTCAATTATTACAAAAAAAGATTATATTTTTGGTCAGAAACTAAAAAATCAAGATACATAATTAAATTTTGGGATATGAGAATAGTGGAGTCTTTATGAGTAAAAAGAAAATACTTATTATTGCTGCAGTAATTATAGTCGCAGCTGTAATTATATGGTGGAGCCTTGGAAATAAAAAAGGGGAAGAAGAATCTGCCGGTGAAACTACTATTAGTACAATCGAAGCTGTTCCGGGATCTGTTTCAATTAAAGTAGAAGGCCCTTCAATTGTTGAACCCTACCAAACCAGGAGTATTCGATCCAGTATTGAAGGTATTGTTACCAAAACAGTAGAGGAAGGAGACTACCTTGAAGCAGGAGAAATTTTAATTAGTCTGGATGAAGGGGACATGCAAATAACCGTAAAGCAGGCAAAGATTAATCTTTCAAAAGCAGAGCTTAATAAAGACAGAAATAAAACAAACCTTCTGAATGCAGAGAAAAATCTCGAAGATACTACTAAGTTATTCAATTCGGGTGCAGTTTCCGGTGAACAGGTAAATACCGCAGAACTTGCTGTAGAGACAGCCCTTTTTAACCTGAGTTCTTCCAATCTCGATATATCCCAGGCTGCACTTCTATTGGATATTGCAAGGAAAAATCTTGAGAATATACATATACGGGCTCCTTTTTCCGGAGTAGTACTTAGTATCAATGTAATTTCTGGAGATATGGTTAGCAAAGGAACTGCCCTGCTGGTATTTGTAGATCTTTCTAAAGTCAGACTTAAAGCAGAAGTAGATGAGTTTGATATTGCAAAAGTCCAAAAAGGACAAAAAGTAACTATTACCAGCGATTCCCTGGGAGATGAAAAACTTGGATCAAAAGTAGAAAGTGTAAGCCCCGGAGCTGAGGTTATAAATAATATATCTATTTTTACTGTTTCCACTGTCCTTAATAATTTAGAAGGGAAACTAAAACCTGGGATGAGCGCAGATCTTTCCATACTTATTAGTGCAGATAAAGGAATACTGGTTCCAAGCAAGGCAGTTACAAGTGTACGAACCAGAAGCTATGTTAAGGTTTATGTTAATGAAGAAATTGAAACAAAAAAAGTAACTGTAGGTGCAGATGATGGTAGAAATATAGTAGTTCTTGAAGGACTTGAAGAGGGAGAATTCGTAGTAATACCAACTGTACCTGGATTTCAGTTACCAACAACCAGTTCCAGTTCCAGTGGAACATCAGTAATACCTGTACAGATACCTGGATCAGGGTCACGTTAATGATAACTATTGAGAATTTATCCAGACATTACCAAATGGGTCCAACTACTGTTAAAGCCATAGATGATATCTCCCTGAGTATTGGTTCCGGTGAGTTTGTATCTATAGTGGGTCCCAGTGGTTCCGGAAAATCTACTCTTATGAATATTATAGGCTGCCTGGACTCTCCTACTTCAGGTAAATATACCCTGGCAGGAGAAGAAGTCGCGGGGTTAAGCAGAAACAGGCTTGCAGAAATAAGAAACAGACATATTGGTTTTGTATTCCAAAGCTTTAATCTTCTTGGTCGTGAAAGTGCTGTAGAGAATGTAGAACTTCCTCTTATCTATGCAGGCATACCTCCAAAAGAGAGAAGAGCCAGAGCTATGGAAATTCTAAAAAGAGTGGAACTTGACGGAAGAGAATTTCATCAGCCAAATGAACTCTCAGGAGGACAGCGGCAACGAGTGGCTATAGCAAGGGCATTAGCTGTAAACCCAAAAATACTTCTGGCAGATGAGCCTACAGGTGCCCTGGATACCAAAACAGGGGCACAGATAATGGATCTTTTTAGAGAACTTCAGTCCGAAGGAGTTACCTTAATAATGGTAACCCACGATACTGAAGTAGCTTCACAGGGGAAGAGGATAATCCAGGTAAGAGATGGTAAAATACTTGTGGATCTTCCTGTTGAGGAGTGGAACAGATGACAACCTTTAAGTTTACCGAATCAGTTAAAATGTCATTTAGGAGTATTGCCTCAAATAAAGCGAGATCATTCCTGACAGCCCTGGGTGTTATGATTGGTGTTGCTGCTGTTATAACACTGGTAGCTTTAGGTAATGGAACACAGGAATCTGTTGAGCAAAGCCTTGAGTCATTAGGATCAAACCTTCTTATACTCTACTCAGGGGAACCAAAGGGGGGAAGTCTTGTTAGGAGAAATACTTCTAATATAAAACCTTCCCTGACAGAAGAAGACCTTGCATTTCTTGAAAGTCTTGTTCCTTCCCTTATAACAATTTCTGCACCGGAATCGTCTGAATCGGGGCAGATTAAATTTGGAAATAAAAATACTGTTGGAACAATAATTGGAACTAATCTTAATTATCCGGGAGTAAGAAATTTCCATCCAATATATGGATCTTTTTTCTCTGAGAACGATCTTGCTGCACGTAAACCCACAGCAGTTATAGGAGCACAGATTTATAAAGATTTATTTGAAGAAGGATCTGATCCAATAGGTGAAAAAATTAGAATTAATGGCGTGGGATTTACAGTTACAGGAATTATGGAAGAAAAAGGTTCTTCATCAAGTGATATGTCAATATTTATACCAATGACAACATTCCAAAAATATATCTCCGGGTCAGATATGTATGCACTTATAAATATACAAGCTGCCGATCTGGACTCCATGAGAGAGTTACAAACCTATATAGAAAATGAAATTTTAAGACTCCATAAACTACCAAATATGGACGCAGCGGATTTTTATATGGCAAATCAACTGGATCTTCTTAATACACTTCAGGGTGTTACAAGTACATTTACTCTCCTTTTGGGGAGTATTGCAGCTATCAGCCTCCTGGTTGGCGGTATTGGAATTATGAATATAATGCTGGTGGCAGTTACAGAACGTACAAGAGAAATTGGTATTAGAATGGCCCTTGGAGCTAAATCATCTGATATAATGAGTCAATTTTTAACAGAAGCAATAATACTATCTGTTGGAGGTGGACTCATTGGAATATTTTTAGGTATTACAACTGCAATAGGTGCAAATAAATTTGGAGGTATGGCTTCTTCCATATCAATTGAATCTGTATTTCTTGCATTCGGGTTTTCGGTTGTAACAGGATTATTTTTTGGTGGTTACCCGGCATACCAGGCATCAAAACTGGATCCGATTGAGGCGTTGAGATATGAATAGAACCGGTGTTTCGATACATTTTTGCGGAGCAAAAACACTCAACAACCGGTTTAGCTAACAACGGTTGCTGAGTGTTTTGCCCCGGCAAAATGTATCGAAGTAACTGTTGTAATAATATTAAGAAAAGGAGTTTTATATGAAAAAGACAATGTTGATTTTACTAATGGCTATGATACCACTGATGGTAATGGCACAGTCCAGTGATCCGGCTATTGCAAAAGCAAAGGAAGAAACTGCTGTTATTTTTGATCTGGGCAGATTTTTTGGGTTTCTAAATACAATGGAAGAAGAAGCTCCAGAACTGGCACTGTCAAAAGAGCAAATGAAAGAAATCTATGATATTTTAAACAAATTTTTAAAGCTGGAACGAATTGAGGTTGATGATGCTGATGA
>DAOVSY010000624.1 GCA_030633365.1 Spirochaetaceae bacterium
CGTTCTTTATGGGTAAGAAATGATGCAAAAAATATCTGCATAAATCCTGTACCACCAACCATAATAGCTGTGAGTACTCCAAGATGAATGGAAGATCCACCAGCTTCTATAAGCATAGTTGGAATTACAGTATTGATATTTACAAAATTTTTAGTTAATGCAAGAAATACTGCATGCCAGACAAATGAGTTAAAATTTCTTTTTGCATATTCTGTGTTATTCATAAGTAATGGGACTTTACTATTAATTTTGAATTAATACAATATCTTGAAAGTACTATATAGACGGTTGCCTCGATACATTTTGCTTAGGCAAAACACTCGGTAACCGGAGAATTGATACATTTTTGCGGAGCTAAAACACTCGACAACCGGTATCACCGATCTCCGAGTGATTGCAAAATTTGTTCTAATTTTTACTCCAACTGGAATTCATGGCAATTGTATCGAGGAGAACTGATAGAATTTCATTTCTTAAAGAAATGAAACACCCTTCGGAAATCCCGGTGCACCTAAAAATTCTGAAACAGATGCAGCAACATCAGAAAACTGATCTCTAATTCCAAGATTTACAGATTTATCACCCTTCCTGTAAACTAATAGAGGAATATGCTCTCTGGTATGATCAGTTCCTTTAAAAGTAGGATCACAGCCATGGTCTGCAGTAACAATTAAAAGATCATCCTCACCTATAATGTCCAATAATCGACCCAGATGTTCATCAACCTCTTCTACAGCCTTACAGTAACCAACAGGATCTCTTCGGTGCCCAAAGTTCATATCAGTATCAACATAATTTACAAAAATAAACTCATTGCCTTTGGGAGGCTGACTGAGGAGTTCTTCTGTTCGTTTAATACATGCAGGATTACCTTTATCATGATAAGAATCATTTATACCTCTTTCTACAAAGATATCTCCAATCTTACCTACACCTACTGTATTTACACCATTTTTCTTAAGATAATCAAAAAGGCTTTCTCCATTATATTTAATAGAATAATCCTTTCGCCCCTTTGTTCTGGTAAAATTACCCGGTTCTCCAACAAAAGGCCTGGCTATTACCCTGCCAAGAGTATAGGGATCACATAATATTCTGGCTTTTGCACAGATATCATAAAGTTCATCTAAAGGAACAATATCTTCATGTGCAGCAATTTGAAGAACAGAATCACCAGAGGTATAGACAATAAGTTTGCCGGTTTCCATATGTTCGGCACCAAGTTCATCAATTATTGCAGTTCCGGAGGCAGCTTTATTTCCTATTGCCCCTCTTCCGGATGCCTTTACAAGATTTTCTAATAATTTATCTGGAAAGGAGGGAAATTTTGGAGGTAAAACTGTAAATGCTTCTGTAAGTTCCAGTCCTGCAAGTTCCCAGTGACCAGTTGTTGTATCTTTACCAGGAGATTTTTCCTTCATAACACCATAACTTGCTACAGGGCTTTCTACAGCTTCACAACCATTTAGTTTATTTCCAAGAAGCATAGAAGCATTTCCAAAACCCATTTTTTTAAGAGTCGGCCATTTATCACCTGCTACTGATTCCGATATATGCAGTGCAGTATTTGACCCACTATCTCCATATTTGTCTGCATCCGGA
>DAOVSY010000358.1 GCA_030633365.1 Spirochaetaceae bacterium
CAAGAATACCGTGATCTACTTTTAATTCTGCTATTTTAATAGGAATTTTTTGTTCCCCTTTTTTTTCTGATATATTTAAAGACAGAATCTTAAACAATTTTTTCATATTGTCTCCTTTACTTTTTCAAGAAGTTTGATATCTCCGATTTCCATTTTTTTATCAACAGCCTTACACATATCGTAAACTGTAAGAGCAGCAACAGAAACAGCAGTAAGAGCTTCCATTTCAATACCAGTTTTATCTGTACAAACGGAACCGGCAGTTATTAGTATAAAATTATCTTTTATTTCCAATTCAACACTTATCTGATCAATAGAAATATTGTGGCAAAGAGGAATAAGATCTGAAGTTTTTTTACCGGCTGTAATTCCTGCAATTTTTGCAACAGTAAGAACATCCCCTTTTTTTATGAGTTTTTCGTTAATAAGTTTTATTGTATCTGGACTCAAAAATATTTTACCTTCAGCCTTTGCTGTACGGCGTACAATTGGTTTTGCAGAAACATCAACCATAACTGCATTTCCATCTTTATCTAGATGTGAAAATTCCATCTTAACCTCCTATTTCAATCATGCTTCTATTTGTACATACTGATCCATTTTCCGGCTTGTCTAAAATTGTTTTTTTAAGTGATGAAATAATATCATCCGGATTAACAGGAATCTCCTGATTGGAATGCAGGCAAGGTTTTAATATCCCATCAGCAGTAAGTCTTATTCTGTTGCAAATTGCACACTTTGGAGGCCTGTCAAATTTATATGTATTTTTTTTCTCTGCAGAAAGATCATAATGATTAATCAATTGAAGTGTCAGGCCTTTCCCGTTGCAAAAATTCTGCATGTCCTTAATTTCTCCATCCGGAGTATTGTCCATAACTACTACATTTATTTTTATCGACTCGAAACCAGCTGCAATAGCTGCATCAATTCCTTTTAAAGTATAGGAGATATCACCTATTCTGGTTATCTTTTTATATCTATCCGGGTTTAGTGTATCCATTGAAATATTTACACTGTCCATACCTGCATCCCGAAGAGGCTGGGCCAGTTTATCTAAAAGAACTCCGTTTGTTGTCATACCCAGATGTTCAATTCCTTTGACCGCTTTTATCATTCGGACAAGTTTTACAACATCTCTTCTTACTAAGGGTTCCCCCCCGGTTAAACGTATTTTGTTTATACCAAGTTCAGCTGCAGCCTCTACAACTTTTACAATTTCTTCAAAGCTCATTATTTTACTATGAGGTTTAAAAGGAACACCCTCTTCCGGCATACAGTATGTGCATCGAAGATTGCACTTATCAGTTACAGAAATTCGAAGGTAGTGAATTTCCCTGTTAAATTGATCTAACACTTACAGCTTCTCCTTCTTTGTATTCAGCAATACCATTAGGTATAGTCATCATCCCATTGGCTTCTGCCATAGCATTGAGGTGGGAAGACCCAAGGTATTTTATAGGTTCAACACTGTCTCCTCTAATTATAACCGGATGAAATTCTGTTCTTTCTGTATCACGGCGTTTTACTTTTTTGGATAATTTCCCTTTATATAGGGTCGGTTTATATTCCATACCAGCCATGTGAAAAATAAGTGTTTTTACAAATACTTCAAAAGTAACAAAGGTGGATACAGGGTTTCCGGGGAGACCAAAAACAAACTTATCATCTTTTCTTCCAAAGAGCAGGGGACGTCCAGGTTTAATAGCAACTCTGTGGAATAGAGTAGTCATACCATTTTCCTCAAGAACTTCAGGAACATAATCGTAGTCCCCTTTGGAAACTCCGCCGGAAAGAAGGACAATATCACATTCCCTAAATGCCTTTGCCACAGCATCCGATAATGATTTTCTATCGTCTACAATTATTCCATAGTATTTTGGAATACAACCAGCCGATGTAATTTGAGCAGACATCTGTAAACCATTGCTGTTATAAATTTGCCCTGGTTCAAGTTTTTCTCCAGGATTTTTCAATTCTGATCCAGTAGTAAGAACACCAATAACAGGCCGTTTGGAAACCTTTACTTCCGGAAAGCCCAAACTTGCAATAATTCCAATATCTTTGGCAGCTAATCTTCCAGGATTTAAAACCAGATCTCCTGCTTTTAAATTTTCTGCTTTTGCAATTACATTCCCTGCTGGTTCCGGAGTATGGGGGACGGCATATCCGTCACTTTCATCTGCAAATTCAACCCTGATTATTTTATCTGCTCCATCCGGCATCATAGCTCCGGTCATTATCTTTGAACAGGTACCCTGTTTTACTTCTTTTGAAGGGGTATCGCCGGCTCCAATAATTTCAAGTATTTTATACTTACTGGAATTATATCTAGAATCAATTGCAAACCCATCCATAGCTGCTTTTGCAAAGGGTGGAGAATCCATTGGGCTTGTCATTCCTTTTACCATAATTCTTCCAAGGGCATCTATAAGTGCAACCTTTTCTACAGGCCATACAATTTTTTGATCCTTAATAATTTTCATTGCCTCATCTATCGTAATCATATGTTCTCCTAATATCCTTCAATTTCTAAACTTTCATACCTAACGGTCATTGAGTAGCTGCGTAGCAGCGTATCGAAATGGTCGAAGGGCTAATATAATCTTACGGCAGTTGCCTTGAAATTAATGTAAATTTTCTTTTTTTCTTTAAGCTGAAACTCATTAACAGATTGATCTGTAATAACTGCTTTTATATCTACACCACAGTCAATTGTTACAAAATACTGGTTGCCTTTTTTTGTTAAATTTGTAATTATTCCACTAAGCTGGTTTTGTGCACTCGATTTTATTTTATCCTCTGACAGGAAAATATCTCTGTAAGGAATAACAGCCGCCTTATAATTATCATCCGATGCGGGTGTTAGTATTGCAACATCTCTTTTTTTAGTTCCAGCGGAAAATCTGCAGAAATGATCATCTCTCATGGAAACGAAACCCTTAAAAAAGTTATATTCCGGATCTTTAATTTTGCCATTTTCCAGATAGATTATATTATCTGCCAGTCTATAAGCAGATGAAAGATTGTGTGTGCTTAATATAGTTGTTTTGCCAGAATCTGATCGTTTACTAATAAGTTTTTCAATTAGTTTTCTTGATTCAATATCAATATGGGCAAAAGGTTCATCCAGTATAAGAATTTCAGGCTTCACAGCAATTGCTCTGGCAATTGCCAGACGGTGTTTCTCTCCTCCGGAAAGCTCTGAAGTTTTTCTGTTTAGAAGGTGCAATAAGTCAGCCTGTTCAAGAACTTCTTTTATAATTACTGTACGCTCCTTTGCTGGTGTTTTTTTATTTTTCAAAACAAAATCAATATTGTATTTAACAGAACCTGAAAAAAGCCAGGGAACCTGATGAACCATTATCGAATCTTTTATTAGATCTAAAGAAGTTCTGTTTATTGATCCCCGGGACGGAATAATAAGACCGCTCAGGATTTTTAAAATAGTAGTTTTACCAGATCCGTTGGAACCCAGAAAAACAGAAGTGATTCCTTTTTTTATGGAAAGAAAATCTATCAATAAGGCTTCATTATTATTATAGGAAAACCCCAGTTTATTCATAGTTATAAAAGAATTATGCATGACTTTTTACTCCCAGG
>DAOVSY010000491.1 GCA_030633365.1 Spirochaetaceae bacterium
CCCTTCCCTTTACCAGAACACTTTTTACTTTTTCTCTTCCAACTTTTTCCAGTAAGCCTGTAATAAGGGGAATATCTTTTTCAATAAGCTGCTGCTGAAGATTTATAGTAGCTGTAGAAATAACAACCCTTTCATTGTTTGCCATACACCACTTAATGGCAGGAACAAGATATGCAAAAGATTTTCCTACACCCGTTCCAGCTTCTGTTATATTTATAAAATTATTATTAAATGCATCTACCACACCTTCAGCCATTTGCACCTGAGGATCTCTGGTCTCGTATTCTTTAATTTTCCTGCTTAATTCACCACCTGGTAAAAGAAAACTACACACATCCTCCATATCAAGCTTCTCACTCTTTCTGGTTTCTATAGCTTCACTTACACAGTAAACTTTTGTAACAGTATTATTTACAATATAAAATCCTATACCCTGATTACCAAGACTACCCGCAATCTGCAGGTCTGCATTACTGGGCTTTAACACACCAGATGGATGATTATGTATTACAACATCACTTTCAAGCATAAAAGGATACAAAGCCGGAGCAGCAGAATCATTACCTCTGGCAGCTACTTCCACATCTTCGACAAGTCCAGTCTCACTTAAAACCCCGGTAAATAAAACTTCCTGTCCCTCTGCATCATTAATTGCAGCCCTCATTTTAATAATCACTTCCGGGCTTAATCTCTCTCCGCTTTTCATATGGGTATTATCCTCTTTATGTTTATTTTGTAAAGGGATTGGGGATTTTGGTTTTGGATATAGATTTTTTGGGTGTCACCCCGAATCCGGTTATCGAGTGATTGCCGAATTTTTAATACATCACAGCCATTTTACAAGTAACACATGCAATTGTATCGAGATACCGGATTCGGGGTCGGGCTCTTCGGTGGTTCCGTATTTTTGTGTATGTATGCCCACAAGGGGCATACATACACAAAAACACCGCCTTCGGCGCACCTACGATCCCTGACAGGGATTGGATAACATTTTATTTTTTGTATTAATAATTATCTGTGATAGAATAAATAATATATATTGTAAAATAAGGAATATAATTACTATGCTGAAAAATAATCTGACTGCAACTAAAATATCTTTCATACTTTTATCTATTCTACTAATCTTTAGTTGTACAAGTGTAGAAACACAATCGACTAAAGAGGAAGATCATAATACAAGCACAGATATAAAAACCTCTGCAGGTATTTTTTTTAATAAACTAATTACTGATGAAAAACCTGTTAGACTACTAATTGTTATTAGTCCGGATAAAATAAATGTTCAATCAAATGATGAGAACCTCCCCTTTGACTACAGATCAAACAGGGCAAAGTATATTGAATCAGTTCAAAAACAAATTTTTCTGCAAACTTATGGAGATTCTGTAGTTTTAATTGACCGGTCCAATCTTGATACAATCAACCAGGAAATGGCATTGCAGTTGTCTGGAATAATTAGTAAAGAAACCAGTAATAAGATTGGTGAACTTTCAGGGGCAAATTATATATTAACAGGTGGCCTTGATTTTTTTGAAGATATTAACAGAGCTGAGTATTTCGAAAAATTTACAAGACAGATAATTGAAGTAAGTACCGGAGAAGTAAAATCCATAGATATTTTTGAATCATATTATAAATGGAACCCTGCAGAAGAAAAATATTTTAAGACTTCGTCTTTACTTAATGGAAAAGAACTGGAAAATTAATAGCAGTAATTATCGTAAAAGAACTTTTTACTCAGACTCAAGTTGTATAAAATCAATAAAGGCCAGAGATTTTTCTCCTGTATTATCGGAATCTCCCATAATTGCCAAAGAGGCAATATCCGGAGGATCACTGCCAAATATTTTTTTGTAATCTTCCAAAATGTTTACTCTGTAAGTTTGCCAGGTTCCAAGATTTTTACTACCTTCTTCCATAGGAATCATTGCTGCTTTTTTTGTATAAGGGCTGAACAAAAAATCAGTATTAAGTTTTTTATTACTCCAGATATAATTCAAACTTGCCTTGGGTGGATATTCACCATAAATTAATTTAATTGCATTATACTGTATTCTTTCTCCAAATCCTGCATTATCTGGATCATACTTAAATATTACATAAATTCTTACAGGATAATCATCTCCGCTTTTTTTACGTGCATCTCCACCTTCAATTATATTACTGGTTTTCCAGCTCCAGGATAGAATTGGGTATGTATATACATCAAATGAACTTTTCATTTTTAATCCTGAAGCTGAATTATTGGATTCAATTCTTAAATAATCTCCATTTTCAATACTATAGTCAGTTGTGTTTTCAATTTTTGGAAATTTTAAAATTTCCCACATATCCATAGATTTAAAATTTTCAGATATAAATATTTCTGCATTAACATAAGTGACAACAAATAATAACAATAGGTATGAGACTAATTTTTTCATATTATGCAGATTTTCTTCCTTTAACTTTTTTAACAATCACAGGAACAAGACTTAAAACAGATAAAAGTATAAGAGCAGTAAGTATCTGTGGTGTAAATACTCCCTGGGATTCTGTCATACTGGTTCCGGCATAACC
>DAOVSY010000064.1 GCA_030633365.1 Spirochaetaceae bacterium
AAAATACTTACTGCTGTTACCACTTCTACTAAGTCCAGAAACAGAACTACCGAAAGAACTGAATCCCCTGGCCAGACCGGTGCCAATTGATCCAGTCCCGAGGATAATTATTTTCATTTCGCTGAGAAGATTTGAGCTTACTGGGTTCCAGTTTTTATCCGACTGATCTGACATATAAGTCAGAATATTGTTGGATTCAACTAAAACTCTGGTGAGGACATATTCGAATATTGAAGTATCAAATCCAGAATTCATTCTGGTTACAATTGATTTTTCATTGAGGGTATCATTTCCAGTAATCCAGTCCACTCCTGCACCAAGGGAATGAATCCACTTGAAATGGGAAATATCGATTCCTTTTAATCCAAATCCTGCAAGAGCCTCAAAATCGTTTAGATTGCATTCCGATATGTATTCCGGTTTTATAAATTCAATTTCATCAGCAATTTCTATTTTACTGGAAATGAAGGATATTTCATCAGAACAAAATAGAATTTTCATATACTTTAATCTCCTACTTTATTCTGTTTGTTAAAAAATCCAACAGAAAATCCTCTAGCAATGAGACATTGCTTTTCCAAAAGATTTTCCAAAATAATCTCTTCAACTTTAAAAAAATTATAGATTATAAGAAAGATGTTATCATTTTTCTCATAATCAATAAAGATCTTATTTAACCTCAACAACTACAGCATTCTTCCACACCTCACTCTTGTATAAAAAACACCCTGATATTAGAAAGATGGTTAATGCACTGTATCACTATCTGGAAGGAAGAATTTGTAATGGTAAAGAGATATAGCAGATAATATTAGATTGATGGTTAATTTATAAAAACTGTACCAAAAAAATACACACATAAAAAGACAGTATCTGTCCTTTTTGTCAGTATATTAACCTAAAAGCCAATTCTATTGACTATATGGACAGTTTTAGCCAATATCTTCCATAAGGCTCTCCCACCACCTCCATAATTATTCCACATTGATATAAAGTTTGGTTCTCTTTCCAATATCACTATAATTATTTTAATTTGCTATTCAAGTATATAAAAATCTAATATACTTACTAATATTCGTTTTTAATATGGACAGAGGTTGTTAATGACATTTGATCTGATATCCATTCTTTTTGTCATATCTATTAATTACCTGTTTGTATCCATTTTTCTGTTCTGGAACTGGATTGCAAATAGACAATATTTCAAAGGTCTTCTAAATTGGGCAATTGCTTATACTCTGGTAGCTATTGTTTTTACACTGCAGTTTCTAAGAGCAGCCATTCCTGAATTATTCTCAGTAGTATTTTCAAACACAATTCTTATTACATCTTATATTATTATATTAGATGGTGTCAGACGTTTTAGAGAACTCAGGTTCAGACCATACAAAGACTATCTATTAATACCCATTGTTGCCGTTTTATTTTATTTTTTCACTTATATACAGCCTAATACTAATTCAAGAATTCTTATTATTCAATCAGCATTGATAATTGTTACAACAAGAATAATTCTCATACTGATTAAAAAGGTCTCTGATAATTTGAAAAAAACCTATAGCACAGTTGCACTATTATATAGTATTAGCGGAATTTTTTTCTTCATTCGTATTTTGTATACACTTACGCAACCCACTGCCAAGTCCTATTCTGCTTCCGGCAATATCCAGTTTTTACTTGTTATATTTTTAACAACCCTCAGTATTTTGCAAAGTTTAGGCTTAATAATGATGGTGAATACACGATATAAGGTTCTTCAAATAGATTTAGTAAAACAAAAAGAACTTCTGATCAAAGAGACCCATCATCGCATAAAAAATAATTTTGCTTCTATTGGAGCTATACTTCAACTGAAAACCAATTCAACCACAAATTCTGAAGTATTATCTGTATTAAATGATACAACTGGCCGTGTAACAAGCATGCAAGTATTGTATGAAAATATGTTGCATACAGATGATTATAACCTTACATCAGTTAAAGATTATCTTGATAATTTAGTTACTTATATTGTTAGTTTATCCCCTGAAGATTTTAATTTGACAATCAAAAAACAATTCACTGACTTTCAACTTGATTCTGTTCGTCAGATTTCACTTGGAATAATAGTAAATGAACTTCTTACAAATATCTTCAAATATGCATTCACTGGCAAAGACTCTGGGTTAATACAGATAACTCTTGAAAAGAAAAACAGAGATGTAACATTAATTATTCAGGATGATGGGAATGGTCTGCCTGAAAATTTTATATTGGAAGAACAGAAAGGGTTTGGTTTAATGCTGATAGATTCTTATAGCAAACAGTTGGATGGTAGTTTTACCATGGTTAATAATAACGGAACAAAAAGCATTTTGGAATTCCCTATCTAAGCATAGTTAGATATATCAGATTTTTTTTCAGAAACAGCACACTTTATAAAGTCAGAAATATTACAGGAGACTGTAAATAGAGTGTTGCAGAAATATAAATTTATAATTTAGTTGACATTTGCTTCAGATTCCATATCCTTTAAGTCGAGGGTTGGTTCTTATGTTAAGTGATCATCAAAAAACATTACTTCTGGTTGAAGATGAAGTAATACTTGCAATGTCAAAACAGAAAGATCTTAAAAAGTATGGATATAACATACTAACTGTTAATACTGGTGATAAAGCTGTTGCTATTATAAAAGAGAATAAAAATATTTCACTTGTTCTAATGGATATAGATTTAGGCAATGGTATTGATGGCACCGAAACAGCAGAATTGATTCTTAAAGATAGAGACATCCCTATTGTCTTCCTGTCCAGTCATACCGAAAAAGAAGTTGTTGAAAAAACTGAGAAAATCACCTCCTATGGATATGTAGTTAAAAGTTCAAGCGTAACAGTTATTGATGCTTCAATAAAAATGGCATTTAAACTTTTTAATTCTCATTGTAAAATTGAAAAAGGAAAGAATTTATTGCAGAAAACTATCGATGGTGTTGGTGAACCAATTCTGATGATAGATAATAATTACAAGGTATTATCATCCAATACAGCTGTCAGAGAGCAGTATAGTTCAAATAAAGAATACTGTTACCAGATTTCTCATAATAGGGATATTCCCTGTTATGATGACCCGGATCATCCTTGTTTGCTGCAGGAAGTTATTAAAACCGGAAAATTATCAAAAACAATTCATAAACATATAAATAAAAATGGTGAATCACGTTTTGTTGAATTAACTGCTTCTCCTGTATTTAATGATGATAATGAAGTGACCAGCATTATTGAAATATCAAATGATATTACTGAACAAATGCTAACTGAAAATGCATTAGTTACAAATAAAATAATGTATAAGGAACTATTTCAAAATATGAACAGTTGTGTTGCTGTTTACAAGGCTGTAGATAATGGGAATGACTTCATATTTGTAGATTTCAATAATGCTGCTGAACGAATAGACAAAATTTCTAAAAAAAATATTCTTGGCAAAAAAGTAACTGAAGCATTTCCTGGAGTTGAGAAACTTGAAATATTCAATGTGTTTAAACGAGTGTGGAAAACAGGGAATCCGGAGAATTGTCCAATATTTCAGTATAAGGATAACAGAATTGAAGGATGGAGAGATAACTTTGTGTACAAGCTCCCCTCCGGAGAAATTATAGCTATTTATGATGATATCACTGAGCGTAAAAAATTGGAAATAATGATAAAAGATCAATTATCTGAAAAAGAAATTATTCTTAAAGAAGTTCATCACCGTATAAAAAATAATTTTGCTTCTATAGGAAGTCTACTCTCTCTACAGGCCGATTCGCTCACTAATCCCGAAGCTATTTCCGCCTTAAAGGAAGCAATAGGTCGTATTAACAGTATGCAGATACTTTATGAAAAGCTGTTAATTACAGATAATTATACTGTTACTTCTCTCAAACAATACCTGGATAATCTAATTGAAGATATTATCAATCTGTTCTCTGAAAGTGGAAATATTACAATAGAAAAACAAATTGAAGATTTACAGCTTGATTCAAATCTACTAATCCCAATTGGAATTATTGTTAATGAGATTCTTACAAATATAATAAAATATGCATTTACCGGTAAAGACTCCGGTCTGATAGAGATTATATTAAAAAGGAATAATAAAAATATAATTCTTACAATACAGGATAATGGCAATGGTCTGCCAAAAGGATTTGATATTAATAAACAGAAGGGCTTTGGTCTGATGCTCATAAAAATGCTTACCCAACAGTTAGAAGGAAGTTTTTCAATTATTGATAATGGAGGAACAAAAAGTACCTTGAAATTTACTATATAAACGCAGTAAAATATTATAAAAACAATTTGACATCTGCTTAAAATTCCATATTATATGGCATAAGGAAAAAAGTAATGGAATTAAATTCACCTAAGACATCACTCAAAATGACATTTAAATTCTTTGAGTCACAAAGAAAAATTAATAAACTAAAAGATAAAAATCAGGAATTGATCTCTCAAAAACAGGAACTTGAATTTTCACTTAAGGGAGCAAATGTAGGAACATGGGCATGGAATGTTCAAACAGGAGAGATGAGTACCAATGAAAGATGGGCTTCAATTTTAGGATATACTCTGGAAGAAATATCCCCGGTTTCAATTGATACATGGAAGGAGTTTATCCATCCTGAAGATTTAAAAAAATCTGAATTACTACTTAATGAACATTTTGATAATATTTCTGATTATTATGAAAAAGAAAATCGTATGAAACATAAAAACGGGGAATGGGTATGGATACTGGACAGAGGACAGGTTGCAACATGGACAGAAGAAGGAAAACCCCATTTGATGTATGGAATCCATCAGGATATTTCCAATCAAAAAATTGCAGAGAAAAAATCATCAGAGGCATATCAGATTATTAATAGAAGCAAAAATGTTGCCTTTCTTTGGCAGAATAAAGAGGACTGGCCAATAGAGTTTGTATCAGAAAATGTTGAAATGCTGACAGGATATACTGATTCTGAATTCATGGAAGGTAAGATTTCATATACCAATTTGATTTATAAAAATGATATTGATAGAGTTACGGAAGAAGTAATTAGTAACAGTAGATTAAAGAAAGCGAAATCTATCATTCATGCCCCTTATAGAATTACAGCAAAAAATGGTCATATTAAGTGGATTGCAGATAAAACATTTATACGCAGGAAATCAGATAATAGCATTAGCCATTATGAGGGGATTGTTACTGATATAACAAAAGAAAGGGAAATGGAAGAACAACTTCTACAGGCAAGTAGAATGGAGGTAGTGGGTACTCTGGCTGGAGGGGTTGCACATGATTTCAATACACTTTTGGGAATAATACTTGGCTATGGGGAAATGGTCCTGAATAATATTTCTCCTGATAGCCAAAATAAGGATTACCTTTTAGAAATTATGAGAGCAGGGAACAGATCCAGAGAACTTGTGCAGGATCTAATGGATTTTTCTATACCAAATATAGAAAGTCGAAAATATGAAGAATTTGCCAACCTTATAGAAAAATCACTTCCCCTGCTAAACTCTTCATTTACTTCTGTAATAAATATTAAATATAAAACTTTAGCAGATACAAGTACTATTTTTGCAAATTCCAGTCAGATTCAGCAAGTTGTTATGAATATTGGAATGAATGCAGCCCAGGCTATGGGTAGTAAAGGTGGAGATATTGAAATAATTCTAAATGAAACTTTTATTAATGAAAACCTGGCATTATCCATGAATGTAAAAAAAGGGAACTTTCTAAAGTTAGTTATAAGTGATACTGGTCAGGGAATGGATTCTAATACTGTCAAGCATATATTTGAACCATTCTACACAAGTAAACCCATAGGAGAGGGAACAGGTTTAGGTCTTTCAATAGTTTATGGAATTATTAAAAGTCATGATGGATTTATTAAAGTATACAGCAAACAAGGAGAAGGTAGTACTTTCAAAATTTATTTACCAAAAATCTGACAAAGGTATATAATCATTAAAAAGGAGTTCAGGATGCCAAAGATTCTTTTAATTGATGATAATGACAGCTTTCGTAAAATGCTTGCAGAGATGCTTATAAGAGCAGGACATGAAATATTAGAAGCTGAAAATGGAATAATTGGTATTGATCTATTTAACAAAAATCCAGGTGAACTGGTTATTACTGATATGTATATGCCAAAAAAAAATGGACAGGAAGTTATTATTGAACTCCGTAAAAACTATCCAAATGTAAAAATTATAGCAATATCCGGTGGAGGAGATAGAGGTTCTATGGAGTTTCTCAAGGACACCAGGAATCTTGGTGCTGATAAATACCTTAGTAAACCATTTACAATGAAGAAATTACTGGAAACAGTAGGAACTTTATTACAGTGATAACTATGGTTTAGCATAGATAACCAGTTTATATGGCCTTCCATCACTACCACCATTATCTCTGAACTCTACAGCAACATAATAAACACTTCCAGAAGTCAGGCCGGTAAAAGAAACTGTAGAAAGCCCGGGTTCCCGGTCAGCATCAAATTCGATTGATGTCCATTCGCCATTACTTTCATCCCATATATAAATATCTATTGAATTTAAAGTTGTACTCCATTCAGCATAGACACTCAGGGTAGTTACTCCCGTTCCCAGGGTCATTTTATAAGTATCGTAGTTGATTTTCCCTTCCATTACATCATCTATTATCATTAATTCGTACATATCCATTACATTGGAATTTAAAACTAGATCCAGGTCAGACACATTGGGAATAGTGCCGCTACTCGTACCAAAACCATAACTATCGATTGTTTCTGTAAATCTTTCCGGTACTGTAATTAGTGAGGATATAAACTGATTATTGAAAGGGCTGCTATCATCGGGGGAGTTAATATTTAGAATTAAATAATAATAGCTGCCCATCAACGGCCAAACTGCATCTGCAAATGAAATAGCTTCTGAGTCACTTCCACTAGTTAATGCCTGAGTATAACCGGTTTTTATTGACGTATCATTTCCATCCAGAATTGTATCAACCGATGTAAATACTTCCCATTCGATAGGCTGACTGCCATCAGCCCCGGAATTGTGAACTGTAAAATCAAATACTCCATAAGTACTTAGTACCAGTCCCGGATCTCCGTCAAGCTGTATTGTGGCAGATGATATACTGTAATCAGGAGGATCTTTAACTGTGTAAGGTCCATTATAGGCAGTATTATTATCTGTAATATCCTCATTAGGTGCCAAAATATCAATAATAATATAGTAATCTCCTGCAGTGCCAGGCCAGGAACCGGAAATAGGTACAGAGGAATAACCAAATCCGGCATCTAAAGGTGAAAGAATTCCTGACCCAATTTCTGTATCTCCACCTAATGAAGTATTATCCGATGCCCATGCGGTCCAGGTAATGTTATCTGCCCCATCACCACCGCCAATGTTAGATAGATCAAAGGTCTCTGAACAAAGACTACCGGATGTAACTGTCGGATAGTCCCTGCTGATATTAGTTGGTTTATAGTCAATAAGAGTTCCAGTAGCATTAATTGTAAAATGGTTGCTTACAAAGTAGTTGTTGGAAGGATCATTATCATCTCCTGCGGAAATATTTACGATAAGATAGTATACCCCTGCCGAAGACGGCCAGTTATTTGTGATAGAAATGGGCTCTGATGAAGTTAAAGCTCCAAGAGCTGAAACCGAACCACTGCTTGCAGGAGTATCTCCTCCATCCAAAACATCATCTTCTGAAAAGTATGCTGTCCAGTACACAGTGTATGCCCCGGGATCACTTCCCTGGTTTTCATATTTGAAACTCTGTTCAATAGGCGTACTTATATCTGCTGTAGCTGGAGAATTTGTAATACTCTGCACTATATAGTCAATATTTGCAGAAACCGGAGCAGTTACCGTTAGTGGAGTAGTAAATCCCTCATTGTCTGCAGTTATTAAATCGTCTATGGCGCTTATTTTAGCTATCAAATAATAGCTTATATCTGATGCAGGTACAGGCCATATACCTGTGAAAGGGATAGCTGCAGAGGTTATCGTTGAATTAAGGGCTGAAGTTGTATTACTATCTATTAAAGAATCTCCGGCTCCAATAGTTGTATCAAGAGAGACATATACTTCCCAGCTTACTGTCTCGCTGCCGTTTCCTGTACCATTGTTTATAAATGTAAAATTTCCTTCTATTAGTGTGCCTCCGGCTGTACCGCCTGTGTTGGAGACTGTTACAGTATCGTAGTTAACTTCAGTTGTTAGACCTGTAACCGTCACAGAAGCTTCTTCAACAACTTCATCATTATCAGTAACTCTTATGGTATCAGTTCCGGTTGTACCCCCAGCAAGATATACACCAGTCACGGAATCAATAGATGGTAGACCTGACCCTGAGGTTTGAATCGTGAATGTATAAGGAGGTACTCCTCCGTAAGCGGTAAAAGTAAAACTCCCGCCAGTGTTTGCCGATAGTGTCACTGGCACAATTGCCAAAGCCGATGCCGGTGTAACGGTAATGGTTGAATCACTGGTAGTGGAGGCATTGTCTGTAACCCTGATTATTGCTGTACCTGTATTATCTGAGGGTGCAGTATATGTGCTCCCTACAAGAGTTCCACCTATTAAATCAACCGGGGTATAAGCATACGGAGGTTCTCCACCGGATGCAGATAGTTCAATGCTGTCAGAAAGATTCAGTGTTACTGCACCAGGACTTATGGCCAGTGCGGAAGAAGCTGATATTGTAACAACAATCTCAGCTTCTACAAAATCGAGGTTTCCATCTGTAACACGAACAGTAGCAGTTCCTCCTAAATCAGTGGGTGCAACATATGTATTACCGGAGAAGGATTCACCACTTCCTGAAATGGGTGTAAATAATTCATAAGAATAAGTACCTGCTCCTGTACCACCAGATGCAACAAGAGTTATACTGTTTCCGCCAGTTATACTTATGGCTGAAGGACTTATAGTCAATGGACCAATTCCACCATCTGAAATAACTTCAACTGCAGCTGTTGTAACAGCACCATAGCTATCGCTTACCTGAATATCTGCAATACCTGTAGTTGTTGGAGCTGTATATGTACCATCAGTCAGATCCTCTCCTGTCCCCTCTATTGGATTTAAAAGACTATAGCTGTAAGGAGGAACACCCCCTGAAGCCTGGAAAGTAATTGTATCATTAATTACAACCTGAGCAGAAGAAGGGCTGAGAGTAAGTTCTATTCCATCAGGACCATCAAGAATATCCGAGATTAAAAAAGGTTGTTCACAATTAACGAATAAAAAAATAGCAGATATCATCAAAATAGATAAAACTGAGTAGAATATTTTATTTTTTTTACGTGCTTCTCTTTTTTTCATATTATTATATCTAGAACCTGAAACTTATACCAATCGATGGTAAAAATCCGGAAATCATCGTTGAATTTTCAATATATATATTATAATTGGAAATAATAGTAATTCCAAAATTCTCCAGAAAATAATATTGGGCTCCAAAACCTATTGAAATGTATGGTATTACCATACTCCTAAATCCTGCATTATTTGCATCTATCATGAATAGAGTACCGCCGCTGCTGATCCTTAAAAACATACCTATAATATCGTTAAAATCCATTCCAACCCTGAGCTCGGGGCCTGCAGATATAAGAATATTTTCTGATGAGATAAGTATCCCTTCCGCCTTATAATAATCTACCACTGCTACTGCTCCAAGTGTCAGATACCCTAAAGAATGAATAAGTTGGTACCCTACAAAAAGTGATAGGTCTATACCAGATGTAAAATATTTTGTAGCATCGCCTGTTGTTATAAATGGCGCTATACCAGCCATAATTGTAAATGGTCCAGGAGATTTTCTAACTGGAGTCTCTTTCTGCACCTCAAGATCATTATTTAGAACTTCAAAATCTTCCACTTCTATACTGTTAAGTGCCAATGCCTGTTGATCCATCTCCCTTTGATCTGGAATATATTCCATTCTAATTTCAGGTTCAGATACTATTACTTCTTCTTCAACTAATTCCAGTTCCTCTTCTGCAGCAAGAATTATCTGTTCAACAATATACAGATTATCCTGTATTACAGGAATTATTTCTGCTAATGCATCCTCAATATATTGATCAGTAGAAAGACTTAATCTATTTTTATTGGAAACTGATATCAGGATTTCTCTATCCCATACACTGTAACAATTAAAATCAAAGGAAACTATATTTTCCTTTATTGAATATATTCCTTCTATTATAAAAAAAGCCCCCATCCACTCAGCTGTTTCCATTAGTGTTGATAATTTAGTATTATTCTCAATACTAATTACATTGAATCCGGCAATACCAAGTTCATTGGATATTGTTTTACTAATAACATCTTTTAGATTGGAATTAATATCTTCTGAATAAATATAGACAAGGATGTTTGGCTCTTTATCCTGGATTTGTGAAAATACCACAAAACTATTGAAAATGAGTATAATCAAAAAAATAGATAGATGTTTTTTCTTAAATAAAATAGCAAATCCCCTGTTTTAAACAGTTTTTAAAAATGTATTTTAAATATATCGGTAAATTTGCTATAAATCTATATCAAGCTTTATATATATCAGATCATCTCCTGCAGGTTTGCTGGTGGAGATAAAAAGCGACTCTAATTTTCCAGATACAGTATTATCTAAAACATCTATTATTGTACCCGAACCCAGAACTCTTTCGGTATTATAATCATCTTTTTTAAAAATATAAAATTTCATACCTGTTTTTATATCGAACTCTACAAGCAACTTTATACTAATTTGGTCAAATTTAATTTGTGAGATTATCCCCAGAAGAATTAGCTCTTCAGAACTATTAATCTCCTCAACAATAGTTTCAGAGGAATCTTTTTCTTCAGTATTTTTAACTTCCTCTACAAAACTATCATTTAAAGCCATATTCTGTTCAGTAATTGAACTAAGTATGGAAAAAGCACTTTCAAGACCAGGAACAGATGCAATTAAAGATCTCAATTCCCTTTCAGCTAATTTATACTCATTCTCTTTGGAATTTTTTAAAACTTTGTCTGTTAAATTTGATATGTTTTCAATAATTTTTTCAATTTCAGAGGTTTTAA
>DAOVSY010000135.1 GCA_030633365.1 Spirochaetaceae bacterium
CCGGCATTTTCAAGAGCATCTATAGCATTTCCTCTGTTTCCTGATCCAGGATTACCAATATTAACAATTTTTCCCCGAAGGTCTTCAATTGAATTGATATCAGCATCTACTGCAGCCATAAGAGTTACAGATTCAGGATGCAGTGAAAAAACTGCTCTTAAATCTTTCTGAGGACCTTTATCTGCCCAGTCAGCTGTACCTTCCCAGGCTTGCGCCTGTCTGTCAGACTGAACCATACCAAACTCAAGGTCACCAGCAAGAATAGCATTTACATTAAATACAGATCCACCAGTAGATTCTACTGTAACTTTTAGATTGTATTCGTCATATTTTTTGTTTACTATTTTACTGATGGCTCCACCAGCAGGATAATAAACACCGGTAACTCCACCGGTTCCAATTGTTGCGAATTGTCTCTGTGGTGCACCATCACCTTCAGAAGCACCTCCAGCACTTACATTCATTGTAATCGCCAGCATAATAACCAGCACGATCAATAAACCTTTTTTCATATTTACCTCCAGTAAATTTGTAATACTCATTTATCCTGATATGGTAACAAGATATGTATCTAAACAAATCTGCCATTTATCCTATCAGGGTTAAGTAATTACAGTTTAGGTTGTTTAGAATAAATCTTCGCTTATTCTACTCTAAAAACTGATTTTTTACAAATAATTTTTTTATATGATTATTTTTTATGATCTTAAATGATTGAAATTGATTTAAGGGTTGAATATGATGTTATCAACAAATACGTTTTATGATCTATGCAATATCATTTGACTGTGATAGCTTTTGTGCTAAATGATGAATATACAGAAAAGTATATACTTCAAAAAATAATAGGAGAGTACAATGAGAAAAATTTTAATTATTTTAATTATTTCAACACTGATGGTACCAGGGCTTTTTGCAGCTGGTGAAAAAGAAGCAGGAGATGAGAATGCCGTTCAGGAAATGGTTATTGGTATAGTAACTGTTCCTGGTTCTGCTCAGCATGTTGCAGCTGAAAAATTTAAAGATCTGGTAGAAGAAAGATCAAATGGCAGATTTATTTTTGATATTCAGCACAGTGCTTCTCTCGGAAGCGAAAGCAGTATAATTCAGCAGGTTCAGATGGGTACTGTTGATGTAGCCGTTATTACAACCGGCCCGGTAGGTAATATAAGCAAACTTGCAAATGCTTTATCTCTACCCTTTTTATTCAAAAGTAATGAACAGGCAGATGAAATACTTGATGGTCCTTTGGGTCAGGAAATCCTTGATTCTCTATCAGTATCCAGCCTGAAAGGCCTTGCTTTCAGTGAAAATGGTTTTAGAAATTTAACAAATAATAAAATTGAAGTTCATACAGTTGCAGATGTTGAAGGATTAAAAATCAGAACTATGGAGGCTCCTCTACAGGTTAAAATTTGGAGAATGCTTGGTGCTAATCCAACTCCTATGGCATGGCCTATAAATACAGAGCTTGCCCAGGGCACAATTGATGGACAGGAAAACCCTCTCTGGGTTATAGATAAGTATAAAATATTTGAAGTTCAAAAGTATATGTCTATGACCAGACATGTCTATTCTTCACATATTGACATGATGAATCTTAAAACTTTCGAAAATTTAAGCAGTGCCGATCAGGATATGTTTGTATCTTCTATGAGGGAAGCAGCAGCATATCAGAGAGCTCTTAACAGGGATTCAAATGCAGAATATATGGCAAATATTGTTGCCAATGGTATGATTGTTGATGAAACTCCGGATGTTGCCAGTTTTCGTGGGATGGTTGGAGATATATACGAAGATTCTAAAAAAGATATTGGTGAAGACTTTGTAACAAGACTTCTTAAAGCTGTAAAATAAAATTTTATTTCTTTTCAGGAGACAGTTTTTATAGCTGTCTCCTGACACTATAGAATTACTTACTTGTAAATGGATGTATTATGAATGAAATTGTATTAAAAATAAGCGATAGATTAAATAAATTTGCAGAATATCTAATGATTGGACTGATGACCGGGATATCTCTTTTGATATTTACTCAGGTAGTCTTTAGATATGTATTTAATTATTCTCTGTTCTGGTCAGAGGAACTGGCACGATATACTTTAATATGGATTACCTTCATAGGAGCTTCAGTTGGTTTTAAAAAGAAGGGTCATATAGGAGTTGATTTTTTATACAATAGATTTAGTTTGCAAACCCAAAAAAACTTAACAGTATTTTCAGATTTTATAATATTGATACTTTCTCTAATATTAACTGTTTATGGAGCTAATTTATCCAAATTTGTTCATATGCAGTCTTCTGCAGCACTTTTAATCCCCATGTCAATTCCATACTCTGCAATTGCGATAGGTGGTTTTTTTACTATATTTCATTCCTTGAATTTTTTACTTGAGGATATTAATCGACTAAAGCCTGGCAAAAGATCGTAGGAGTATAAAATGGCACTAATTTTACTAATATCACTTGTTTTTCTTTTTTTAATAAATATTCCTTTATCTGTTTCAATTGCCGGATCTTCTATTATAGCTATTGTTGTCTCTGGAAAATTCCCTTTAATGATGGTTGTTCAGAGAATGGTAAATGCAGTCGATTCTTTTCCCCTTATGGCTGTTCCTCTATTTATGCTTGCAGGAGCCTTAATGGATTCCGGAGGAATATCCAGAAGAATAGTAAACTTTGCTGATTCTCTTGTCGGCTGGATGGCTGGAGGACTTTCTGCTGTATCAATTGTATCCAGTATGTTTTTTGCTGGAATTTCAGGTTCTGCAGCAGCAGATACTGCTGCTGTTGGAGCAATGCTTATTCCTTCTATGAAAGCGAAGGGATATAAGAGTGAGTTTGCTGCTGCTGTCCAGGCTGCTGGTGGGTCTATAGGTGTGATTATTCCACCAAGTATCCCCATGATTATTTATGGGTTTATAACAGGAACATCTATAGTTAAACTGTTCGCCGGTGGTATATTTGCAGGAATATTAATTGGTTTTTCACTTATAGTTGTAGGAGTAATTATTTCAAAGAAAAATGGCTATGGAAGCGATGTTAAATTCAGTTTTAAAAATGTTATTAAAACTTTTAAGGAAGCTTTCTGGGCTCTTGGAGCAACTGTAATAATACTAGGTGGTATATTAGGTGGTATTTTTACAGCTACTGAAGCTGCTGCTGTTGCTGTTATTTATGGATTTATTGTTGGAAAATTTGTATATAAGGAACTTAAATTTAATCAAATTCCGAAGATGATGATGGAATCAGCCGTTCTTGCATCAATTATACTTTTTATTATTTCTGCAGCTTCAATTTTTGGATGGATATTAACTATGGAGAACATTCCTCAATTAATTGGAACCTATATTATTAATCTGACAAATAATAAAATATTATTATTGTTGTTGATAAACCTTATGCTTCTTATTGCCGGAACTTTTATGGAAACAACTGTTTCATTAATTCTTCTGGTTCCTATTATAACTCCAATTTTGCCTCTAATTGGAATGGATCCAGTTCAAATGGGTGTGGTAGTTGTTACAAATCTTGCTATAGGAATGCTTACGCCGCCTTTGGGAATATGTTTAATTGTATCTGCCGGGATCTCTAAAGATTCAATAGGAGGTGTTAGTAAGGCTATACTTCCATTTCTACTAATGACAATAGTTGACCTTATGATACTGACGTTCTGGCCGCCAATTACAACATTTTTACCAGGATTACTCTAAAATCAAATATGTGTAAAAAAGGGACTTTATGAAATATAAATATTTAGGTAAAACAGGAATCCAGGTGTCTGAGCTTTGTTTTGGAACTATGTCATTTGGGTCAAATGCTGACAAAGAGAATTCTAAGGCCATGTATAAACAGGTAAGGGATGCAGGTATAAACTTTTTTGACTGTGCTAATGTATATCAAAAAGGTGTTGCAGAGGAATATCTTGGTGAATTTTCCAAAGGTGAAAGAGATGATCTTGTAATAGCCAGTAAGGCATTCTTTCCAATGTCAGATAAACCTAACGACAAAGGTTCTTCCAGAAAGAATCTTAGTGATTCGTTACATGCCAGTTTAAAACGACTTAAAACAGAGTATATTGATATATATTTTTTGCATGGATTTGATGTAAATACACCTATAGAAGAGACATTAAGAGTACTTCAGGATTTTGTTTCCCAGGGGAAAATTCTCTATATAGGTGTTAGTAATTTTGCAGCCTGGCAGGTTTCAAAAGCTATTACAATTGCAGAATTTAAAAATTTAACACCAATTCATTGTATTCAGCCAATGTATAACATTACTAAAAGACAGGCTGAGGTTGAATTGCTACCTATGTCTAAAGAAGAAAATCTTGGTGTAATGACCTATAGTCCTTTAGGTGGTGGTCTTTTAACTGGAAAATATGGTCCAGGAAAGGCTCCTCTTTCTGGCAGATTGGTAGATAATTCCATGTATGGAACAAGATATGGTGGAGATTTCTATTATAGGGTTGCAGGTAAGTTTACCAGGATTGCAGAGGAAAGAGGAATACACCCGGCGAGTTTAGCAGTGGCCTGGACAGCTTCTCATCCTGCAGTTACGACTCCAATTATTGGTGCCGGTAATATAAATCAGTTGATGCCTTCTCTTGAGTCTGTAAATATTACAGTGGATGATGAACTTAAATCAGAAATTGATAAAATTAGTCCACCGCCGCCACCGGCAACAGATAGAACTGAAGAGCAGACTAAGTTCAATTACAGTGCAATATTGGAAAAATAAGAACTTCCTGCAGTCTTGATTTTTTCCTATATATCAGTGTATAGTCTTTATCCTAGTGGGGGTACTGATATGAAAAGTACAGATATAGCCAGAAGTGATAGAGAGTTAAAACGAGCCCGTAAAAAGGCTGAATATATTGAAAATAAATTGAATAGAGAATCTCTTTCTGTTGGTGATTATATTAATCAGCTTCATGAGATGATGTTTTTTGATGCTCAGAAGGTTTATGGTATCTCCGAAAATGAAGATCTTCTTATGAAATTTGTTGAAATGAGAGTGGATCAACCTGAAAAACAGTGGGAAACTATAATTCGTAAAGCAGTCAGGAAAACTAAAGTTGTTCAGAAAGAAGAAGCTGTAAAAGAACTTATAGAACTTTTGGAATTTGCAGAATAGTTTATCTCTTCTTCTCTATAAAAACTTACCTGTTATTTGATGAATCCTCTAAATTATTTGTAAAATTTGATTTATTTTCTTGACCATTTATCTGACTTTTTTTATCATATATATGGAGGTCAGAATGTCTATATTAATTAAAAATGGTACCATTGCAACAGCAGAAGAAAGTTCTAAAGCTGATATTTACTGTGAAAATGGAAAAATAAAAGAAATTGGAAAAAATTTAAAAGTAAAAGCAGAAAAGATTATTGATGCACAGGGTCAGTATATTATGCCTGGAGGTATTGATCCTCATACACATATGGAACTTCCATTTATGGGGACAGTTGCCAGTGAAGATTTTTTTACAGGTACTTCTGCCGGAGCTGCAGGCGGTACTACAATGATTATTGATTTTGTAATACCCAGCCCTCAGGAAAATTTATTGGAAGCTTATAAAAAATGGAGAGGATGGGCAGAGAAATCTGCAACAGATTATTCTTTTCATGTTGCAGTAACCTGGTGGGATGAATCTGTATATAATGATATGGAGACACTGGTCAAAGAACATGGGGTCAATAGTTTCAAACATTTTATGGCTTACAAAAATGCAATAATGGCGCCTGATGAAACACTTGTAAACAGTTTTAGCAGATGTCTTGAACTTGGTGCAATGCCTACTGTTCATGCAGAAAATGGAGAACTTGTTTATCATCTACAAAAAGAGATAAAAGAGAAGGGGATTATTGGTCCTGAAGGTCATCCTTTATCAAGACCACCGTCTGTTGAGGGCGAGGCCACAAACCGTGCTATTAGAATAGCAGAAGCCCTGAAAGTTCCTCTCTATGTTGTTCATGTTTCATGTAAGGATTCTCTTGAAGCTGTTACACGTGCAAGAAATGATGGATTAAGAGTTTATGGAGAATGTCTGGCAGGCCATCTTGAAATAGACGACAGTGTGTATAGAAATAAGGATTGGGGATTTGCTGCAGCCCATGTTATGAGCCCTCCTTTCAGACCAAAGGGTAATCAGGAAGCATTATGGAAGGGCTTGCAGTCTGGTAATCTTCAGACAACTGCTACAGATCACTGTGCATTTTGTGCTGATCAAAAGGCTATGGGAAAAGATGATTTTACAAAAATTCCAAATGGAACAGCAGGTATAGAAGACAGAATGTCTATATTATGGGATTCCGGTGTAAATACAGGAAAACTTACTGTAAATGAATTTGTTGCAATATCATCTACAAATGCTGCAAAGATATTTAATATCTATCCCAGAAAAGGTTCCCTGAAAGTAGGAGCAGATGCAGATATAGTTGTATGGGATCCCGAAGGAACAAGAACTATTTCTGCAAAAACTCATCACCAGAATGTGGATTTTAATATTTTTGAAGGTCGAACTGTTAAGGGTATACCTTCACATACTATTAGCAATGGAAATGTGGTTTGGGAAAATGGAAAACTTACAACTGTTAAGGGTGCAGGCAGATACATAGATCGTCCTCCATATAACAGTTACTATGATGCAGTAAAGAAAAGGATCAAGGCCACAGAACCTAAAAAAGTGGATAGATAATTATATATTTTTTATGAGCTCTGATTTTTGATCCAAATCAGAGCTTCTTCTATAGTACTGAATATGTTGCTTTTTAATCCCTGTTTGTTTATAAGTTGGGTTGATAATTTGAACATACTGTAAATTAGTTCCCCTTTAGCCACAATGGCTGTTGTTCCTTTGAAATAATGTTTTAAAGATACAAGAAAGTCCGAAATTACTTTTATTTCACTTATAATAGGTGTATAAATAATTCCGGTTATATCAATAATAATATTAAAATTTGTTTTATAATGAGGTTCCTCAACAATTAGATGGATCAGTGTTTTAATGTCTTTAAGGGAATAACTTCCTCTTGCTGTTATTATAACAAGGTTTTCTTTTTCTGTTATTCTTAGTTTATATACCACTAATATTATTTCTCCCCGCTTAATTATATATCGCATGTATTTTAAAAAAACTATACGATTTTTAATTACTAATGAAGGAAAGCAAATATTCTGGTATTTGGAAGTTTTCAGGACAATTCGAACCTATGACTTAAGTAAGAGCCTCGTTGAAATATATCCTTGACACCTGACACATTAGGTTTATACTATAAAAATGTGCTAATGATTCAAAAAACAGAGATAATAGCTTGAAGTAGATTTGACATCGGACATAGCGAAGAATACTAATGTATTGTTGCGAATTATTAGACAATCGGCGTGTTATATTCCAGATAATTTCGCCGGTGATCGCAGATCCTGCAGGTCGGTTACGCAGGACAACAAGGGGTTGTCACCTTGACAAAGATTTTCCGCTCGTTATTCCTTGCAGCGGTGCTTCTGATGCCGCCGATCATACTCCAGGCTCAAATACCCCCCGATGTGGAGTGGGTTAACGACGGCCCTGGAGCCGACATTGATTTCTGGACAAGTCAAACGAACTTTCAGGGCAATTGTGCTCCTGTCAC